>PWQB01000774.1 GCA_003556955.1 Nostocaceae cyanobacterium CSSed10_463m | reverse complement strand
TGTCTGCTGCAAATCACTTAAACTAAACATACTTTCAATCTCCTTTCGACTCATGGATGGGAATTTGTACACCAAGATCGTTTCTATCAATTCTAATAATTGTTGTTGTTTGGTTTCTGTATCAATTTCTTGCCTGGTTCTATTGATTAACTCTCTGGCTGTGGTAATTGCTGTATCTTCATTTTCTATGACTAATCTCATAGTAGCAATGCCAACTGGCAATGATGCTGTTTCACCGATCTCATCTAAATAAATCAGCTGCACGCGATGACTATCTAATAATTCCGCATGATGACTTCTATCTGCTGTATCTACGTTGCGAGTAGGATAAATGACTACCGCTTGCCAAGGGTTGAGGGGTTTATATTGGCGGATGTATAAAAATATTTCCGAAAATAGGCGAGAATAAATTTCTGTGTCTGGCTGAAACTGTACTTCTACGAAATAAATGGGATTTTGTACTTGTGAAGTTAGGAAAACCCCATCTATGCGAAATGCAGTTTGTTTGATTTCCACAGAGGAGAATTCATAAGCTGCTCCGGTTTGGGGTGAGTTACCAATTAATTCAAAAAATATACTAGGCAGTTCTTGAAAAAAGCGATAAAAGATGCTGTCTGTTTTCACACTTGGTTAATGGTTAAGGTTTCCCCTTATTTATTTTACAGGCGATCGCACCTGGTACAGTGTTTGTCCCTATGCACTGGGGGTCACTTTGGGCTAATCATGCTTGAGTTTTGAACGGGACTTTTTTAAACGTTAGCGGAGCGTGGCGTAGAAATCTGGTCGCAATGACAAATTTTGCTTGCGTAATTCCTGTTTAAATGTACGGTATAATTTAAGGCTATCCCCCACTCACAGGCGGAATTAAAACCACTTCATCGCCATTTTGCAGTAGTGTATCTGGTGGGACAAATCTGAAATTAATCCCAAAACGAGTGACTTCACGCCATTGGGCGAGTTCTGGGTGTTCCGCAATTAGGCGATCGCACACCGCGCTAACTGGTGTACTATCAGGAAATTCCAGTATGATTTCTGACACCTGATATGCTTCTTGATAAGCAGCGAATAACTTGACGATTACCGTAATTGTAGACTGGAACATAGGGACTGACAATTAAAAAAATATTCCATTACTGAGGTAGGCAGGGGAGCAGGCTTGCCGTGAGCGTAGCCGAACGGGAGCAGGGGGGATAAAGAACAAAGATAGTCTGATCAAATGGGGAAATTTATTTTCTGGAAATCCCATAAACAAGTAATTAGATGTATAGATCAGCGTATCCGACTCACAGGGATACACATTGGCGTACCTGAAACAGGGTCTGTAATAATCCGAGAATCTAATCCAAATACTTCTTGTACAGTAGTAGTATTCATAACTTCTTCTGGTTTGCCATAAGTATAAACCCTACCCTGTTTCACGGCTACCAAATAATCTGCATAGCGACAGGCTTGATTTAAATCATGCAATACCATCACTAAAGTTCTACCATAATTTTGGTTTAATTCCCAAAGCAAATCTAAAACTTCAATTTGATGTGCCAAATCTAAAAAAGTTGTCGGTTCATCTAACAGCAATATATCAGTATTCTGAGCCAGTGCCATTGCAATCCAAGCCCGTTGTCGCTGTCCACCAGAAAGAGTATCTAACTCACGTTCGGCAAATTCTTTCATTCTCGTAGTTTCTAAGGCTATTTCTACAAACCTTTCATCTTCCTTAGTCCATTGCTGCATCCAATTTTGATAAGGAAATCGACCACAAGCCACTAAATCCCTGACTGTTAAACCTTCTGGTGCAACTGGTCCTTGAGAGAGAATACCTAATTTTTTAGCGACATCTTTTGTTGATAACTTAAACAAATCTGCCGCATCTAAATAAACTGTACCCCCATGAGGTTTTAATAATCTTGCTAACCCCCGCAAAAGTGTAGATTTACCGCAACCATTAGCACCAACTAAGGCAGTAATTTTGCCTTGAGGAATAGTCAAATCTAAATTTTTAACTATAGTTAAACCATCATAACCGAGAGTTAAATTATCGGCTGATAATTGAGCTTCAAGATGAGTATCTAATTTCATTTTTTTCGGGTTTGTATTAATAGATATATAAAGTAAGGAGCGCCAATTAACGCTGTTACCACACCACAAGGAAGTTCCACAGGAGCGAAAACAATTCTGCCCAACAAATCAGCAACCACAACCAGCATTGCTCCCCATATTGCTGATACAGGAATTAACCCCTGATGATTACCACCCACTAACTGACGGCCAATGTGAGGAGCAATTAAGCCCACAAAGCCAATAGTTCCAGCAGTGGCTACGGCTGCACCGGAAAGAGCCGCACTAATTAATATTAAAAAACTGCGTTGTGACTCAACTTGAGTACCTAAACCTGTGGCTATTTCATCTCCCAAAGCTAAAGCATTTAATTGTGGAGCGCTGACTAAAGCTAAAGGAATAAATACTATCAACCAAGGCAATAAAGCTGTGAGTTGTTCCCAACTACGGCCGTAAACGCTACCGGCTAACCAAACCAATGCTTGACTAACACTATTTATCTCGCCAAATGTCACCATGAGACTAGTCAAAGCACCAGTGACGGCAGAAATTCCCACACCAATTAAAATTAAGCGTATGGGATGAGTACCTCGATCCCAAGCTAAGAGATAAATAATTGCCGAAGTAGTTAAAGCCCCAGCAAAGGCGGCTATAGGTAAACTTCCCGCCGGCAAGTTGGGAAACAGCACAATCAAAGTCACAGCCGCTAAACCAGCACCAGCATTAATGCCAATAATCCCTGGGGCGGCTAAAGGATTTCTGGTAATACCCTGCATAATTGTCCCAGAAGTTGCTAAAGCCATGCCCACAAGGGCAGCTGTTAAAGTTCTTGGTAGTCTGAGGGTGGTGATGACAAAAGCATATTCAGGATTTCCTGTATCTATGCCCAACACTGTTTTAATTACGGCTAGTGGTGGTGTGGGATATTCGCCTATGGAAGTGCTAATCACCATTGTTGCTAAAGTAATAATGACTAAAAGTAGTAAAACAATGGGAACACGTTTTTGGAGGCGGAAAGAAATCGGAAATCTTTTAGAACGAAAAATTAAGCTGTTATTCCTCATTTTCTGATTTTATTTTTGGCTAAATAAATGAAGAATGGCGCACCCACTAAGGCTGTCATAATGCCTACGGGGATTTCTTGGGGTCGAATTACCAATCTGGCAATCATATCTGAAATTAATAACAGAATTGAGCCGCAAAGGGCGCTATAAGGTAGAATCCATCGGTAATCTACTCCTACACAGAAGCGAACTAGATGGGGAACAATTAAACCAATAAATCCAATACCACCTGCCACTGCTACAGCACTACCTTGTAAAAGAAAAACACTAATGGCGGCTGTAATTTTGATCCATAAAGTTTTTTGACCTAAGCCTTGAGCAATATCTTCTCCCAGGCTGAGAATTGTGATTTGTCTTCCCAGGAGAAATGCCAAAATTAAGCCAAGAAAAATGTAAGGCAACACTTGAAGCATGAGGTTGGTATCTGCACCGGCTAAAGAACCTGCTAACCAAAAGCGAATTTCTTCTAATGTGCGTTGACTGACGATTAAAACTGTAGTAATGAGTGAAGCCAGTAAAGCGCTAATGGCTGCGCCGGCAATGGTGAGATTGAGTGGAGTGATTCCACTGCGTCCCAGGGAAGCTAGAAAATAAACACTGATGGCGGTAATTCCCGCACCTGCGAAGGCATACCAAATATAAACACTGGGTGCAGATGTGCCAAAGATAAAGATGGCGATGACGACAGCGAAGGATGCACCGGCATTAATTCCCAAAATACCAGGGTCGGCTAAGGGGTTGCGGGTTATACCTTGCATCAGTGCGCCTGATACGGAAATTGCTGCACCGACTATGATGGCCAGAAGCGATCGCGGTAGTCTGACTGTACGAATAATTAAATGGTCTTTTGAGCCATCAAAGTCTGTCAAGGCTGTATAAATTGTATGCCAGGAAATATCTGCTGCGCCGAAAGTAACGCTCAAGGTTAGGCATAGTAGGAGAATTATTAGTCCTATAGCTAAACCCGCAATGGGTAAAGTGTGGGAATGTAAAAATCCTCTATTGAAAGAGGATGTTGATTTACTCATTACCTATTTGGTATTTCTTCTCAAAAGAGTCTAAAATGGTTGATAATTTATTTCAAGTGTATATAAAATTAAATAGCATAAATTCTTATTTATTTAAATAAATTTATCAAAATAATCATCTCAAAGTAGATATTGGCTGTGGATTGAGGTTTTTTATCAAGTCAAATTTTTTATAAACCTTGTCCATCATGAAACGTGGAGTTGTTGTCATTGCGACGTAAGGAAGCAATCTCACCATCTTGACTAAAAACTACAGTTCTCAAAGTAGACAAGGTTTAATTATGAGTTGGTATTCGCCTGTAGTTATATTTAGTAGCTAAGAATTAGTACTAATAAATCTCAAAATGAGCAGTTTTATGGTGTCGTACACCATTAGCGGTCAAAATGCCTGCACCACAAGAGTTTTATGATTTGTGTCTGTACGCCATTTACCTGGAAGCTGATGTTAATTCTCTGGCGTGAGGTTTGCCCGATCCACATCTATATAGCTGGTTTCACTGTTATTAATCATATTAGATGAGAAGATTTCTCTATATAATGGGCAAATTTGTACAAGACTGAGCATCTTGGAGTAGACCTACTTTGAGACTGATATAAGTTTATGTCTGGGGAATTAGGAATAATTGATAGACAATGCTTATCGTTTACTTTAAGTAGGTAACTACTTAGATACGTAAGTGAGGTAAGAATTATGTCAGTACAAACCATAAACTCTGGTTTAATAGATTTATCCCCTGAAGAGCAAGAGATTTTATCTGGGGGACGAACAGTAACCGGTCGAATCCGAGTCCCTAGAGCCAGATTTAGATATGGAGGTAGATCATACCCCGCAAGCATTAACGTAACTGTTAGAGGTTTACCAAGACCAGGCTCCCAAGCAGCACCAACTTTCAGACAACAAGAAGCACCAGAAGATGAACCTGAAGATGAACCAGAAATAGAGTTTGAAGGTTTTGAATAGTCTTGAACCTCACACGACTAATAGTCGCGTGACTCCTGCTTGACTGAGCTACACCTAAATTACTTCAGGTTTTACAAGTTCTCACAGGCGTTTTAAAAGTCGCCGACAGTGCGTCGGCGACTTTTAAGTGATAAGATACACAACTACAGAGATTTGACAGCGAAGGCTAATTGACGATAAAAATATAAATAGCTAATATAAAATCGTAATGACTCCGCCTTTTAAATATCCTGGTGGTGTAGCAAAATATTGAGTTGATGGGTGAATTATGGTAAAAATTGTTGGGCTTGGTGGTAGTTTAAGACCTAATTCCTACACCCAAATAGCTTTAAAAGTAGCAGCACAACGGGTAGAAGCCCTGGGTGCAGAGGTGGAAATTTTAGATGTGCGGCAATTGAATTTACCATTTTGTCATGGTGGAAAAGATTATTCAGCATACCCAGACGTGCAACGGTTGCGTGATACCGTCAGTGCTGCTGATGGGTTAATTTTAGCCACACCAGAATATCATGGTGGTGTGAGTGGTGTGTTGAAGAATACTTTAGATTTGATGAGTTTTGATGAACTCTCTGATAAAGTCACCGGACTGATTAGTATATTGGGAGGTCAGTCTAATAGTAATGCACTCAATGACCTGCGGATCATTGTCAGAGCAGTACATGGGTGGGTAATACCAGAGCAAATTTCTATTGGAAAAGCCTGGAGTGCTTTTAGTCCTGAAGAGAAGTTGCTAGATGAAAAGCTCTCGGAAAGGTTTGATAATTTTGCTCAGAGTTTAGTAGACAATACTCGGAAGTTGCGCGGAGTTAATTAGATATCGTCAACACCGAGAGACTCAGATCCCCGATTTTTGGAAGAAGTCGGGGATCTTTATATTTATTTGGCTTCGTGATTTTCACTAAATTTAAGGAAATATTGGGAAAATTCACTAGTTAATATCATGAAAATTTAAATAAATTTTCTACTGGATTAACTCAATTGTATCTTCTTTGAGTCATAATAACAAAAATAGTTGCTATTTATACATTTTATCGTGATGCAAACTACACTGAACTTAAAAAATATTGAAAATCAAGTGAATCCCGTAAATCCAGTATTTGCTAACCATGAAACTTTTCATCCTCGTTTTGGTTGGCTGAAAAAAGGATTTGATGCGGTGAAAACAAATTCAGGAATTTTCTTACAGGATGATGCACCTGTGCGTTTGGGTGTGGGTAAAAATATGGTACGCTCTATGCGCTATTGGTGTAATGCTTTCAAAATTATTGATAAGAATAATACCCCAACAACTTTTGGTGAGCAACTTTTGGGAAGCAATGGATGGGACCCTTATTTAGAAGACCCTGCATCATTATGGTTATTACATTGGAATTTATTAAAACCTACTTGTGAGGCTGCTGCTTGGTATTATATCTTTAATATATTTCGAGAGCCAGAGTTTACCAAAGCAGACATTTTAGCAGGACTTAACGAGTATATAGACAATTTCACTAAAAATATTGCGGAATCTTCGTTTATTAAGGATGTAAATTGTATTGTAAGAATGTATGCTTCCCAGGACTTTATGGGCAATAATAGCCCAATTGAAGATTCCATTGATTGTCCTTTTAATGAACTTGGTTTAATTCGTACTTTTGGAAAAAACTATCAATTTAAGATTGGGGCAAAAACGAATTTACCAGCAGAGATTATAGTTGCTGCTTGTTTGGAATATGCGAGTTGGGTAAATTACGGCGGAAATACCATTAATATTCCCAGTTTACTTTATAATGAAGGTAGTCCAGGAATGGCTTTTAAACTAACAGAAAACGTTTTGTGTGAAGCAATAGAAACAGTTGCCAAAAGATTTGATGCACTCGTTTTTTCTGATACCGCAGGGATAATTCAATTAACTTTTACTGTTGAACCTGATATTTTAGTACAGGAAATCTTAGAACAATATTTTAAATCTTGATAAATGGTTTCTCAGTTGAGTGAGATACAAGAACCCCACCCCCAACCCCCTCCGGTGCAAGCGAGGAACCACTATGTACACACAAGTGATCTGATCCCCCTAAATCCCCCTAAACCCCTTCGGGGATGCGCCTTCGGCGTAGAAAAAGGGGGACTTTAAGAAATTTTCCCCCCTTCTCAAGGGGGGTTA
>PWQB01000458.1 GCA_003556955.1 Nostocaceae cyanobacterium CSSed10_463m | reverse complement strand
CTGAGCTAATTTCTACTCCCCGGTTGACTGGCCCTGGATGTAAAACTTTAACGTTGGGGTTGCACAGTTCTAGCTTTTTACGTGTAATACCAAAGGTTTGATGATATTCTCGCAAACTTGGGAGTAAATGAGCCGTCATGCGTTCTTTTTGCAGGCGCAATGTCATGACTATATCTGCATCCTGTAAAGCTGGTTCTAGTTCCCAATGTAGAAATAGTTGACGGTTGAGTGTGGGGAATGAATCTGTTTCACCTTCTTCTAATACAAAGTCTTTGAATAACTGAGGAAGCAGAGTTGGTGGTGCTGCTAGATGCACTTGAGCGCCACTGGCTGTTAAACTCCAAATGTTTGACCGGGCTACACGAGAATGTAAGATGTCTCCAACGATCGCAATTTTTTTGTCTTTTAATAGTTCTAGTCGGGGATGGCTGCGGTCAATTAGTGTACAGATGGTAAATAAATCCAGCAGCGCTTGGGAAGGATGCTCATGTTGACCGTCTCCTGCATTCAAGACGCTGACTCGCACGCCGAGACGATCCATTTCTTGAGCGATCGCATTGGGAACTCCAGCTTCTTTATGCCGTATGACCATAATATCAGTTCCCATTGCTAAATAAGTTTTGGCTGTGTCCAGAATTGTTTCTCCCTTTGTCATGGAAGAACTGGCTGCCGCAAAGTTGAGGATATCTGCACTCAGGCGTTTAGCGGCTAGTTCAAAACTGCTGCGGGTGCGGGTGGATGGTTCAAAAAATAAGTTAGTCACCACCTGTCCTTGTAGGCTGGGGACTTTCTTGGTTCGCCGTGATAGCACTTCTTGAAAACTCGCCGCAGTTTGTAAAACTGTATCGTATTCGGCGGTTGTGAAGTCAGCCAGGGACAAAACGTGATGACGATTCCAGGTGGTAGTAGGCATAAATAGCTTTCGGTGTTCTGTGTAAAGGCGCAATAATTTAAGCCCTTACAGCTTTTTATTTTACATAAAATATTCAGTGGAAATATAGATATAGCGATCGCCAAGGTGAATCGGACATGGCGAAATCCTAAAAGCAAGTCACAGCCAGTATTTCAATTTTGACCTTGAATTTTGAATTTTGAATTTTGAATTCGGAGCGCAGCGACGTGACCTTGGCTACACCTGTTCCCCACAATCGGCTGTTGAGGCGATATCGCACTTAGCCCGAACCATTTACCTTACGGTTAACCACACTCTTTGCTTTTGTCAAGTGCTTGCAAAAAATATTTACATAATGTTATATTCAGTTACATAAGAAAACAAAAAACAAAAACCCATGACTAGCAAAGGTTTCAAGATCAACGAACTCGGTGAACGGAATAAGTTTGCAATTGAGCCACAAGTCTATGTAGACCAAACCCCAAGAGCAGGTTTTACCCAGTATGCAGAGAAACTCAATGGTCGTTTGGCGATGATTGGCTTTATCTCACTCATAGCAGTAGAAGTGATTACAGGACAAGGCTTAATTGGTTGGCTGACTAACCTGTAAACTCAATATTCCAGCAATTTACTCAACTAAGACAAATAAAACAATAAGCGAGAAAAAATATGAGAACTGATTTTGATTTTCCCCAAAAAGACTTACTTGGCCCCGTTGTATTTCGACCCAATTTCAACAACTTTGAAACAATCAACGTTAACCAAGCTTGGTCATTATTTTTCAGTGCAGGTCAAGATGACAACACACTAGGAAAAGAAACAGAATTGGGACGTTTCTTTACTAACCTTTTAATTGCTGTAGGTGTAACAGGAACACTTTGGGCAATTTACTTCAACCACTAGGATAAATCGTTGTTTTCAGATTACCAATTGCATAAACTCCCCAGAAGCCTTGATTTTATCCCCAAGGCTTCTTTTCAATAAATTATTATCTAAATTTGACTTTCTCAATTACGAACTACGAATTATTCAAAATTGCATCTAACAACAAACCAGCACCAAAACGCACAGGATCATTGCAAGGTAAACCAGTTTCAGATGCAGTTTGAGCGATCGCCTCCTGAGCTGTAAACTCATCTAAATGAGATGTATTCAAAGCTATACCCACCACAGGGACATTACCAAACGCACCGGCTGCACTAGCTACAGTCTCATACAACCGAATCACCTGCGGTAAAAATGGAATCAGGACATGGGAATGATTGCGGACATGAACTTGTCCCGCCCGATGTGCCAAAATTAAGTGGGTGGGTTGGGAACCACGGATTAAAGGTAAAGTAGCCGTGGAACCAGGATGCAGCAGTGAACCTTGTCCTTCAATGTAGAGAATCTCATAATTTTGACCATGACGCATCACCATTTGCTCCACAGCCCCAGCCGCAAAGTCTACCCGCACAGCATCTAAGGGTACACCATCCCCTTCTAACATCACCCCAGTTTGACCTGTAGCTAAAAATTTAGAACGCCATCCCCTGCGCCGTGACTCCCGATGTAATTCTAGGCTAGTAGACATTTTACCAATTGCCATATCAGTTCCCACAGTCAGCACCCGCCGACAGGAAAGAGTATGAGCCAACCCGCTAGCAACACTTAAATTAGCTGGTTCTTGCCGCACATCCCAAATTAATTGTCCTGGTTTCAGCAGCGCCTTTAACTCTGGTATATCTGCCAATGGTGTGTGTAAACCATTTACCAAAGACATCCCAGCTTGTAAAGCATTTTGAATTTCTAACCAGTAATCATCAGGTACAGCGCCGCCTTTGGGAGCAATACCAATTACCAAAACTTCCGGTTGATACTCCAGTGCTGCTGTTAATGATGCCACAATTGGCACATCACGGTTAATCCCGGTTAATTCTAACAGAGATTTGCCAGCAGACTCACGATCAATCAAGGCGACAATGGGGGATTCACTGTATCGTAAAAGTGATAGCCCTGTTTTACCCTGAGTCCCAGTAATTCCTTCATGTAGCAGAATTGCTATTCTTTGATTAAGTGGCGATCGCACTATATTGTACCCCCAAGCCAGGTAAATCGTTTGGTAAAATTCTTCCTTCTTGCACCAATGCACCCGTAAAGGGATCATCAATTAAATTCAGGTGACTGTCTAAATCTAAATAATCAGCTAATGCTGCTAACTGTGCTGCGGCTGTATTAGCTAGTGTACTGTCAGAATAGCAACCGAACATCACTTGCAACTTGTATGCTCGTGCTGTATGTACCATCCGCATAGCCTCAGTTAGTCCCCCTGATTTCATCAATTTAATATTTATCCCATCCACATAGTTTGCTAAATCAGGAATATCGGTACTAGTAAAGCAACTTTCATCTACAAATATTGGTAGAGGGGATTTCTCCTTTAATTCTAATAAACTTGTTTCCTCACCCCGTGGTAATGGCTGTTCTACATATTTTATGCCTAAATCAGCTAGCCAATTACACATATAAATAGCATCTTCTACGCTCCAACCCCCATTTGCATCTACAAATAATTCTAAACCGGGTGCTTCTTGTTGCACCGCTAACAACATTTGCTGGTCTGCTTCTATACCATCAGGATTGCCTAATTTCACCTTGAACAGCCGAACATCCAGAAATTCTAACCAGTTCCGCGCCCTTGTTCTAGCTCCATTTGGTGAATTAATCCCAATTGTCACCGAAGTTGGTACTATAGCATTACGGTCAAGTCCCCAAATTTGCCACAAAGGTAACTCTACCCGTTTACCTAACCAGTCATACATGGCCATATCCAGCGCCGCCCTCACTGATGAAGGAATCTGCTGTTGTGTGAGAATTTTCTCAATTTGCTGACGCTGTAATGGGTGGAATGGTTCTAAAACTGGTGCAAGTTGTTGCAAGGAACTTTTAATCATATCAGTCGATTGTCCATGAGTCCCGACACCAAAAGGCGATGCTTCCCCCCAGCCTTCAATGCCATCTTGTACAATCTTTACCCATATATTTGTGGTTTGGGCTGTTGTCCCGCGACTAATAGTCAAGGGAAATCGTTTATTGACTGTAAATAATTCTACTTTTAATTCCATATAGCCTTTACTAATCATATAAGGTACATCATAGCCCCCTCCTCGCTTGCGGGGAGGGGGTTGGGGGTGGGGTTCTTGTACCTCAGCAGACTAGGAAACGCCATAAGTTAAAACAACCTCTAAGATGTGATGCATCACGGATCTACAAAGTCAGAAATGCTGTATACTTCGTTGCATTCATCCTTGAATAGTACCGTTTAATTTGTGAAAAAATGGAACCTGCTAAAATCAGAGATGGTCTTAAATCATCGCTGGTGTCAAGTCAGACGAGATGCCATAGAATTACCAAATGGGAAAATCATAGATGATTTTTTTGTGGTGATTAGACCAGAAATCGCCTTGATTTTACCTATTACCAATCAGCAAGAAATTGTTTTTGTGCGTCAGTACAGGCATGGAGTGGGTGAAATTTTGTTAGAACTTCCGGCTGGTAGTTTTGATGCTACCAAGGAAAATCCTGAAACAGCAGCAATTAGAGAACTTCAAGAAGAAACTGGTTATGTAGCTCAAACAATTACTAAATTAGCCATTCAATATGATAATCCTGTTAAAGATACTAACAAAATACATTTATTTTTAGCTGAGAATGTCACAAAAATGGGAGAGCAAACATTAGATATTACAGAAGATATTGAAGTGGTTTTAATTCCTGTAGAATCAGTTATAGATAAAATTATGCAAGGTGAAATTTCAGTTGCAGGAACCGTTGCAGCTCTATTTTTAGGCTTAAATTTCCTCAAAAAGTCCGAGATATAGCCTTTCCCAGTCTAATGAAGTACACGCCAATTTATTCCCTGTTCCCTAAAACTAAAAAACTTTGTACCTCACGAGCATGGGAACTGCTATATAGGACTGATATGCTCTGAGAAGGTAAAATATATTCGGAACGGATTTTGCGGGATAATAAAAAATTATTTCAAATTAAACACCTTTATGAGTAATAAACCCAAAATTATTGTTTTAGATGATGACCCTACAGGATCACAAACAGTCCACAGCTGCTTGCTGCTGATGCAGTGGGATGTGGAAACTTTACGCCTCGGTTTGCAGGATGATTCACCGATTTTCTTTGTCCTGACTAATACCCGATCCTTACCGCCAGATTCAGCCGCATCTGTGACTAGAGAAGTTTGTCAAAACTTAAAACTGGCGTTAGCTGCGGAAAATATTACTGATTTTTTGGTTGTTAGCCGTTCTGATTCGACACTACGGGGACATTATCCTATAGAAACAGATGCGATCGCTCAAGAACTCGGCCCCTTTGATGCTCATTTTCTAGTACCAGCATTTTTTGAGGGTGGACGGATCACCCGTGACAGCGTACATTATCTAATCATTGATGGTGTCCCTACCCCAGTACATGAAACAGAATTTGCCCATGATTCTGTATTCAGCTACCATCACAGCTACTTACCCAAGTATGTAGATGAAAAAACCCAAGGGCGAATTAGTGCGGAATCTGTCACCCGGTTTTTACTCAATGATATCCGGGCGGGTAGTTTAGAACGTTTGTTACAACTCAGTGGTAATCAATGCGCTGTGGTAGATGGGGAAACACAACAGGATCTCAACTCCTTTGCTGTGGACGTGCTAACAGCCGCAAGTCAAGGAAAACGCTTTTTGTTTCGTAGTGCTGCCAGTATTTTAACAGCTTTGGCTGCCCTACCTCCTCAACCCATTGCCGCAGAAAACATGGCAGAATATGTCCGGGAAGGAAAACCAGGGGCAGTAATTGTGGGTTCTCACGTTAAAAAGACAACTCAGCAGTTACAAGCATTATTGCAAGTTGAAGGTACAGCAGGAATTGAAGTCGATGTGGCGCGTTTGCTGGATGATGGAGTCCAGGAATCTGAACCATTGCTAACCGAGATTTTGGCCAAAATAAAATCTGTCTACAATGACGGCAAAACTCCAGTCGTTTATACTAGTCGTCAGGAACTCACTTTTAAGGATGTTAAAACTAGGTTAGAGTTTGGCGTGAAAGTTTCCAGCTTATTAATGGATATTGTGCGGGGTTTACCAGATGATATCGGATTTTTAATCAGCAAGGGTGGTATCACCTCAAACGATGTTTTGAGTACGGGTCTATCTTTAAATTCAGCCCGATTACTAGGACAAATTTTAGCTGGTTGTTCTATGGTCATTACTACCCCCCAACACCCCCAGTTTCCCAATTTGCCCGTTGTACTGTTTCCTGGTAACGTGGGCGATGCTGATGCCTTGGGGACAATTTACAAAAGACTCACTAAACATACATCAGTATAGTATGACTTACCCATAAGTAAGGGAAAAACTAACCACAGAGACGCAGAGTACACGGAGGAATGAGGGTTTGAGAGATTTTTGCGTAATTCCTATATGGGACTTGCCATAGAACTTACCCATATTTTCAAAAAACACATTTTATCTTGGTTTTATTCGTTGCGAGGGGATTTAATAATTTTGAATTTTGAATTTTGACTTCCCCTCATGGGGCGTTTCAAATATTCTTGGCGGTTAGATAAATAAAGCTAACCAGCATTTTTTATATAATTTGTCAAGCAAAAAGATTTTTGTACTTTGCATCTGACTTAATATTGTTAATTACTCGGTGTATCCTTTGGCTGGTTTCGCATGACTTCTGATTACCATAGCCCCAATTTAGAGTCAAATTCTGCCCTCCCTGATTCAGAGGCAAATTCTCATATTTCAGATTTAGAAGTAAATCCCCCCATTGCTGACCATAGGGAGTCGAATTTGAGGATTGATGATCAAGATTCTGATCAAATTATCCCAGATGCAGAACTAAATTCTGTGATCCTCTACTTACAATCAAATTCTGACTCTCATGATGTAGAGTTAATTTCTACCGCCACTGATACCACCACTGATACAGAGTCTTTGGCTTTGTCTGATGTTGTGGGTTTGGATATCGATTCTCCTGAATCATTAACTGTAGAGAATAGGTTGAAAAACCATATTCAAGTGCAGTTAAAAAGTGACGGGGAAAGACTGTTGGTAATTCTGCCACCAGAATCTCAAATCCCAGCCTCAGAAATCGCTTGGTCTGATATTTGGCAACAATTGAAGTTGCGCTTAAATGCAGGCGATCGCTTCCGCAGAACCAGTACACCAGTACATTTGATCGCCAAAGACCGGTTATTAGATGGCAGACAACTGCAAGAATTTGCCGAAGCCTTCAGCGAAGCGCAACTGGATTTAAAATCTGTAGCTACTAGCCGTCGCCAAACCGCGATCGCAGCTGTCACATCTGGTTACTCAGTCG
>PWQB01000347.1 GCA_003556955.1 Nostocaceae cyanobacterium CSSed10_463m | reverse complement strand
GTAGGCTTTAACCGCATTAGCTTTGGGATTCAGGATTTTAATCCTCAAGTACAACTAGCTGTGAATCGCCTCCAGCCAGAAGCATTACTGTTTGATGTCATGGATTGGATTAAAGCAGCCAAGTTTGATAGTGTGAACGTAGACTTAATTTATGGTTTACCTTATCAAACTCTGCAAACATTTCAAGAAACAGTCCAAAAGACCATTGAATTAGATCCTAACCGGATTGTGGTGTTTAACTTCGCCTACATCCCGTGGATGAAGCCAGCACAGAAAAATATTCCTCAAGCAGCATTACCACAACCCCAGGAAAAGTTAGAAATTCTCAAGATGACTATTGAGGAATTGACTAACAATAAGTATCTGTTCATTGGGATGGATCATTTTGCTAAAGAGAATGATGAATTAGCGATCGCACAACAAAATCGCACCCTCCAGCGCAACTTTCAGGGATACACCACCCACGGGGGAACAGAACTATTAGGCTTTGGTGCTACATCTATCAGTATGCTTCATGATGCTTATGTGCAGAACCACAAGCAGTTAAAGGATTATTATCAGGCGATGGCGGCAGATACTTTACCGATTAGCAAAGGAATTAAACTGAGTCAAGATGACATCATCAGACGAGATGTGATTATGTGTATCATGTCTCATTTTCATCTGAATAAGCAAGATATTGCCGAAAAACATCAGATCAATATCGATCAATATTTTTCCCATGAGTTAAAGGAATTAGAAACACTAGCAGCAGATGAACTAGTCCACATATCAACCAACCAAATCCAGATTACAGATATCGGCAGGTTACTGGTGAGAAATATTGCGGTCATATTTGATAATCATCATCAAACCAGAGATAAACAATTTTCTCGTGCGATTTGAGATAAATCTTGCTGCTATTTTCTCCCTAATTTATCCTCAACAGCTTTGTAATTGGTAATTATGCTCATCCAACATTACCAATTATCCTCATGAAATTAACTTTGACTTCAGATGGCATAATTTCATCAATGCTATTCTGATCAAGAAGTGTCAGACTTGTTATAGAAATGGAAAATCTTAGCCTGGGGGTAAACAGCAAATAGTATAAACTTACATCAGCATTTCTCTACCTTTAGGTTTTAATAACTATTTCCTCTGACAGAAACAATTATCAAAAAATAATTGCTAAGATAAATACAGTTGAGATTTTAGAGGAAATTTATGAATCTTATTGCTTGGGCAATTTTAGGACTTTTAGCAGGTGCAATCGGTAAAGCGATTTATCCTGGCTCACAAGGTGGTGGTATTCTCTCAACAATGATTTTAGGTATTATCGGGGCGTTTGTTGGAGGGAGTTTATTTACACTTCTAAACACGGGACAGCTACAATTAACGGCTGCTAGTTTAAGTATACCCGGATTGTTTGTAGCAGTTATTGGTTCAATTATTGCTATTTATTTATGGGGGCTATTTACCAGCCGCACTAGTGCTTAATTTAAGCTAGTAACTAGCTTTCCACTAGATGAGGAACGTGCCTGCTAAATCTTCTTACACAGCAATGTTGTAAGCTGATATCAAGTGTATAACTAACGGGAATTGCGACGTTCTCTCAGTCAAAATGCTAACTTCTTTAATTCAACGCATCGATACTACTAAATAGTAGTATCTCCAGCGCTTTTTAGTTTTTTATTATTAAATAATCTAGCCACTCTATTATACCATATTTCCTTATTCTTTTTCATTAAAAATGTTTTTAGAGGAATATTATGTTTTACCACAAGAAACAGCCGATTCGGGATGTCAATATCACTGAAGCTGATCCTCGTTTTGCTCAATTATTACTAGAGCAGTTTGGAGGAGCAACGGGAGAATTATCAGCAGCTTTGCAATATTGGGTGCAATCATTTCATGTTGAAAATGCCGGAATTAAAGATATGCTCCAAGACATTGCTCTGGAGGAATTTAGTCACTTAGAAATGGTTGGGAGACTGATTGAAGGTCATACCAAAAATATGGATCAAACAGAGGCATATAAAAGCACTCTCTTCGCGGTTAGAGGTATAGGCCCTCACTTTCTCGATAGTCAAGGAAGTGCTTGGACGGCTAACTACTTAAATGAAGGTGGAGATGTAGTTAGAGATTTAAGAGCTAATATTGCAGCTGAAGCTGGCGCACGTCAGACTTACGAAGAACTGATTAAGTTAGCAACAGACCAAGCAACTAAAAATACTTTGGTGCATTTATTAACCAGAGAAATTTCTCATACTCGGATGTTTATGAAAGCTCTCGATTCATTGGGTAAATTGACAGAACCATTCTTTGGTAATATTCAGCCGGATGAAACTGTTGATATTTATTACAATCTGTCTACAAATGGCGATGGTAAAGACCAGCGTGGCCCTTGGAATTCTGAGCCAGCATTTAACTACATTGCTAACCCATTAGAACGCAAAGCTTAAATAAACCAGAAGTTTGTGTCTTGGTAGGGGTGCAATACTGTTCGGTTAAGCAAATTCGTGAGCCGAAAACCCTTGTAGAGACGTTCCATGGAACGTCTCTACATCCCTTAACCGAAAGGTATTAGGTTGGGTTGAGGTTTTGGGAAACCCAACTTTACCCCATATTTGGTTTGCTTCGTTGGGTTGCGCTGCGCTTAACCCAACCTACTTTTAGACTTTGAAAACACGCCCTAGGGGGATCTGCGAGTCCCTAAAATCACAGCCAACCACTTTTCAAACACCCTCTAAGTAAGGAATACCCTTTGAATTCAAAAAAAGGTCAAACCATGAGAAAACCCCGGTTTTATCTGCCCTTGAGCTAGGGTAAAAACCGGGTTTATCTACTTTCAAAAATGAGATAAAACTGCTATATCAGACCATCCCCATATCAAAATTGCAAAGGAGTAAAGATATCTTCAGAATGAGGATTGAGATAAGGACGTTGCAATTCAATTTCCAGCATAGAGAAATGTTTCAGAATAGATTCTAACCTACCTGCTGGCGTATCATTATCTTGCTGCCACACATCCAGCAAAGCATTAGCTATAATTTGGCAACGGTTCATCCCAAAACTTTCACGGTCTGTAAATTTGCTATTTGGTTCTTCAGCCAGAGCTAACCCCGGTGCAAGTAATTTGGTAAATAAAGGTACAGAATCACCAAAATGGGATTGATTTTCTGTATATATCCTTTCTAATACTGGACGGACAACCTCATAATTGTGTTTGTCAAAATAAAGCACTCCTGAGTCGCAGCGTCCATAATCTGTAGGATTATATAGTGCTTTAAATGTGAAGGAAATTGGCAGAGCATTAAGTTGGGTAGTTAAACCATCCATAACGGCAATAGCACCGTCTGGAGATAAATTAAAGTAGATTCGCACTATTTCTTGATCACCATGAGCAGCTTCATTAGCAACTGCCATATAGAACCCATTTTGCACCACATTTTTTGGCAATTTGATGGGAACTAAATTACCGATAGTTACAGCTTTATCTTCTGGTCGCAGGTGAAGATCACGGTCGATATGTACAGTTAAACCACCCTTATGCACTGCTAAAGCGCCATCTGTTTCTTCTTTGACTACCAACCAATCGTTGCTAAAGTAGCCTTCACCTCTATTACTTTCATGTAAGCGGTCATAGAAACCGATATCTACACCCAAAAAGCTATTATTTTCTAAATCCTGATTCAAAGCTACATTTTTTGACTCTCCATCTGAGCCAAGATTCAGATCCTCTTTTAATGAACCGTTGTAGTAGACACCATAAAGAAAACTACGCAGTTGCACACCTAAATACTTATTCTGGAGGTCTAAAGGCAACTTTTGAAAGCGAGAAATTGCTTGCTCAGTCAATTCTACACTCTTATAGTTTGGGTGCTTAATACAATGATGAGAAACAATTTCAACCTTATGAATAATGTCGTCTATAGATGTCTGCAAAGGCTCAGGAATAGAAGCTAGTTGTGTTTGTAGAGAATCTAATAGTTGCATAAGAGCTAGCCTGTAAATAAGAGAGTGTGTTCAAAAAGATTGTAGAGACGCGATAAATCGCGTCTTCCCGGTGTTATGAGGTACAAGAACCCCACCCCCAACCCCCTCCGGTGCAAGCGATGAGGGGGCTAAGAGTACCTTGTATAATTGGAAAGCGTCTTCCAAAAGTTTTGTAGAGACGCGATGAATCGCGTCTTCCACAGTATTTAACGTGCAGATGAATATTTTTGAGGAGTCAAATCCGAAGCATCCATCCCGAAAATTGTTGGTATAGATGCTTCAGGACGACACAATAAACTCTTGGCAACTTGGAGCATACTAATACCAGGATTACCAAAAGTTTTTTCATGCTGGAGAGTAGCTTGAATAGATTGAATTAAAGCTAAACCGCAAAACTGCACTACTCGCCGTAAGAAATCAGGACGATCTTCTAAGATTTGGGGAAATTCAGTCAAATAAGCCTTAACCAGTGCAGCAAGTGAAGGACGGAGTGTTTGCAAAGGCGTTGTAGCTAGGCGTAAAGATTCTTCAATTTCCATCCCTTTACCAACAACTACGCTATATAGCCACAATTGCAGGTAACTACCAATTAATGCTCCTAAATCGTTAGCTGGATCTCCCCAAGAACAGCGTTCCCAGTCGATTAAGCGAATCATGCTTTCGTCTGAGGATGAGCCATTTAGATTCACATCTTGCCAATTTAAGGAGATGAGAATATTGTTCAGCTTCATGTCGTTATGAGTCAAACAGTAGGGAGTGTAAGAACTCCCCAACTCTGCGATCGCCTGACCCAAACTGTCGTAACGTTGATAAAGGGCAAAGAATTTCAACCCGTCAGATGGAACACTACCAAAGATTTCCGGCGTAATCCGATCCATTCTATGATTGAGTTTAGGTGCATCTTGATTTGGTGCATCCTGGGAATTTTCAAAGAACTGCCGATACTCAGGGCGTTGAATACTACTGCGATGAATTAATGCCAAAATAGTGCCGATTTTTGTCGCCACCTGTGTAGGAAAAATATTTTCCTTGGTGTAGAAATCTGCTACATCTCGGTAATTACTGAGATAGTTGAAAATAATGATCGAATTTTCAGCATCAAAATGTACTGCTTCTGAAAGCAAAGGACGTATATAGCTAAGTTCTGGGTTTTTTTGTAAAAACTCATGAATGCGCCATTCCTGCACAAACTCACCGGCAGTTTTTCCTTCTCGGTTGTGGCGTTCTTGCTTAACTAGAAGTTGTTTGTCTTCTGATAAGGTGAGTAATAAGTTAAAGTTTTTCGCAGGTTTTAATTCAATATTGCTTGATGAACGTTCTTCTTCAGTACATAATCCCAGGGGAATTATGTAGTCGAAAATATTTTGATAGCTTAATAAAAATGGCATGGCGTTAAATACTCCTCAGTAATGTGAAAACTTGTTGTTGGTTAATTAAGAAACTGTAGAACCAGAGGATTCCGATCCAAGCATTAATTGCAAACAACATTTTCTTAGTCATCATGTCAAATTGAATTGAATAAGTGGAACGAGGTAAACTGATTAGGTGGAAGGTAAAACTCAGACACAGTAATAAATGACTGTGCGAGAGACACGATACTGTAGATAGCGAATGCTGATAACATAAAATCCATCAGCCTATAAGTAAAGTTCAGCATTTGATGGAAAGCATAGCCCAAAGCATATTGATTACCTCCATATACAGATAGGAAACACATATCTGTTATTTCAAATAAAAAGCTTTCTGAGTTCGTAGAGTGTAGTTCGGAAATTATAATTCCTGCCATTTACTTGATTCCTAGACAAATTATTGATTAATGAGTTAATACCAGCCAAGTTAAGTCATTAGCTTAATCATTAGTCAACTAATCTGCTATCACAGCCGAGGTTAAACTGTTATTTACTCTTAAAGTTTCTCGACACAAAATTAAATTTATCTAATTTAGGGAATTGAGCAATTTTGATGCTTGTTGAAATATTTATCTATCAATTGTGATTCTAGTCTTAATTAAGTTTCAAATTAATTGTCAAATTTACAGCATATATTTTTTAAATTTGGCTGGCTTTAAAGCTTTTAAGACAGCCATTAAGATTAACATTAACTACAAAGCTAGTACCAACGATAATGCGGTTTACTAAATGATTTAGCCACATAAGTAGCATGACCAATAGCATAAGTACCGACAAATGTTCCAGCTAATGCAGTGAATGAAATTATGCCGCCGACAATGTTATCTTGACCCTTAGCACTAGAATCAACATCGCTCATTTCATGAAGAAAGCTTTCAGAATCTTGGAACAGTTCGGAGCCAGTAGCATATAGTTGAGAAAGAGTGATAGCTGTCATGAATTACTCCTAAAAGACTTGTGGAAATTAGACGCTAAATTCTCGAATCTGGCTGACTCTTGGGGATTATTAATAGTTAAATAATACTGTTAATCCCCAAAGAGTCATTTATTTTAAGTAACTAATCCCAGTGATTAGTAAATACCAGTTACACTGAAAGATTTAGCCAACATAGTTACGTGTTCAACAGCATATACAAGTACAAAAGCTTCAGCCAACTTGGTTAATGTGATAGGATTGCTAACACCACCAGTAGCGTAGCCAATTTGTCCACCAGCAATTGAATCTACATCGCTGAATTCATTCAAGAAACTTTCAGAATCATTGAACAGTTCAGAGCCAGCAGCGTGTAATTCAGAAAGTTTGATATTAGCCATGATGTACTCCTAAAAGACTTGTGAAGACTTGTTTATTTCAGTCAAAATCGAGAGCATTGAATCTGTCTGGTTCTTGGGGATTATTGGTTATCAAACAGTGCCTTTCATCCCCAAAGAGCCATTTATTTCAGTTGTTAGTCAGAGTTATTAGTAAACAAATCCTAAACTGAAGGACTTAGCTAACACGGTAACGTGTCCAATCGCATATACAGTCACAAAAGCTTCAGCCAACTTGGTTAATGTGATGGGATTGCTAACACCACCAGTGGCGTAGCCAATTTGTCCACCAGCAATTGAATCTACATCGCTGAATTCATTCAAGAAACTTTCAGAATCGTTGAACAGTTCAGAGCCAGCAGCGTGTAATTCAGAAAGAGTGATATTTGCCATGATGTACTCCTAAAAGACTTGTGAGAACTTGTTGGTTTCAGTGAAAAATGAGAGCGTTGAATCTGTCTGGCTCTTGGGGAGTATTGGTTATCAAAGAACACTTTTCACCCCCAAAGAGCCATTTATTTCAGTTGTTAGTCAGAGTTATTAGTAAACAAATCCTAAACTGAAG
>PWQB01000223.1 GCA_003556955.1 Nostocaceae cyanobacterium CSSed10_463m | reverse complement strand
GCCACCGCCAGCGCCAAGGAACAGGATAATAATAATACGCCATCAGTGCTTGTACCGAATAACCCAAAATCGTACCCACAATTGGCCCCCAGTAACCCCAGCCAATCAATACCAGGGGAATCGCCGAAACATACAAGACAACACGGGAAACTCCCTCCAATAATCCCACTTTGTCAAAACTCAGTTCCCGCTCCAGCATACTAGTCGGAACTAGACTGATCATATACATCCAGAGGGCAGGTGATATTGCTTGCAATGCCAAAGTTACCTCTTTCTCCTTTGTCCACCAGCCAATCACAGGAGCTGCACACCACAAGGCGACACAAAGAACTATTCCCAGAAAGTTATAAAATGCCAGTATGTGTGAGGGTTCATCTTCAGTCAAATTTGGCTGGCGGACTAAATAAACTTGCAATCCAAATCGGCAGACTTGTTTAAGAAAGTAAAAAATACTTAAAACAATCGTGACAATGCCGTAAAGTCCTGGGCCTAACAGACGGGCAATCACTAGCACATTGACTAATGAAAGTACGACAATTAGCAATTGCTTGAGTGTCATGGAGACACCACCGCGCAAAATTTTTTCTTTAATACTATTTGTATTGAACATCTATATATAGCAATCCAATTTAATAATTAATAGGTGGAGTGTCGTAGACATACAGATTCATATCAGCAGGAAACGGAGAACTAAAAACAGAGAATCAGAAACAGCAGAAAAAACTATGTTGTCTTGTGGGATGCTCATCCTGCCCGTCCTTGGTGATTAACTAGCATCTTTGCCCGCTCTACAAAAAAATTTGGTAACTTTTTCTATTTGTCAGTCCCTAATGGAGTTTTTTCAAAAATTAAATATGAGTCCTATAAAGTTGTGTGCAACTACAAATTGATGCTATTTATGTCAAGATTCGTCTTTATCTTCGGGGTGATGGACGAATGACTATGGAAGATGAATCAATAGCCTGGGGTTGATCCCAATTCCAGCCAGCAACTGCTAATAAAGTCCACCAATAGAAGAAAAGAGTAGTGTGATTCCAGACGTTTCCCGCCAACATACCTACTAGCATAGAGACGAGAAAAGCTAGCATGAAAAAACAGAAATTTCTTTTCGGTGAACGGGGTGGAACTGAGTAAGCTAGTTGAATTAAACGGAGAAATAATCCCCCCAGTAAACTTAAAAATAGAATGAAACCGAAAATCCCTCCTTCTGCCAAAAATCGAATATAGTCATTATGAGAAGAGCTACCCAGGGGTGTTAAAAATCGAGACGTGTCTAATCCATATCCTAAAAGAGGAGCATCTCGCCATCTGTCTATTAAGAATGCCCATTGAGCAATACGCCAATTAAAACTATTGCCATCATTCCATTGCAAAAAAATTGCCTTGGATACATCAATATTTGGATTTAATAATGGTGTAGCATACAAAGATTCTAAACGCTCTTGCCCCATTTCCGAGCCGGCAAATAAAAAGAATACCGCCCCAAAAAGTACAATAGCACCGATTAAATTCACGACATTCAACTTGGGTGCTAAGAAAGCTGGGATGAATGCTAACAGCATGACTAACCCTGTCAATGATTTACTACTAACTAAAAAGAAAGCTAAGGCAACCACTAAAATTATCCAAGGTAGGCGATGCTTTGCTTCTCCCATTTTCCAAAGTGCCAAACCCATAAAAAACAAAGTGAATGTAGCAAATGCGTTCGGATGTCCTAGTGTGCCGTTCATTCGCGATCCCGCTTCAATGGTATATTCACTCTCAAATACAAGAAATGAAGGCAGCATGGATGGGGGAACAGTTATTTGTAGGGTAGCCGCAGTTAATGGCACAATCAAGCTGAGAAATAAGCTAGAAATCACTTTTTCGGCAGGTAGTCGCTCTTTAAGTTGCATGACTAGCAGGTAAACCATTAATCCCGAAAAAACTCGTAACCATTCACGCAAAGCTCCTGAAAAATATGAAGGGCCTAATCCTAACCCTCCTAGTGGCTGTAAGATTACCCATAATCCTTGTAGGGCAATCCATCCTGCTAGAAACCACCAAAATCCATCTGTGTGTATTTTTTTTCTTTCTATTAATGCAATAGCCACATAAAGCAATGCCAATATATCTAGCCCCAAAGCTAGGGCTGCCGGTGCTTGTTGAGCTGAAAAGGCATCTAAAGCACTGCGGATAATTAGTAAGCCCAAAATGGTTTGTTCAAAATTTTTGCAGAAGTTAATGAAGACTGCAATAGCAATAATTAATACAACCAAGTAAACAGGTTTAACATTTGCTGCCACAGCAACTAAAATACTTAACAAAATTCCGCCAATACTAATCCAAAGGGTAGGACGCGAAAAGATATTCCTACTTTGATTTATTGCCATTGTCTGTCAGTTTGATGTTTTGATAATCACAAAAAAGAAACATATCTATATTTCTGTCAAAAGTGGAAAAATAGAGAATATCAGCAGCATTAATGGAGATTTTTGTCATAATTATTTACCAATAGTTCCTTAATGTTACAAGCCCCCTGATTTATCTGTGGGTCGATCCAAAATCCAAAATCTAAAATCTAAAATCTAAAATTTTTGGCTATGGACGATGAATAGCTCGCGGAAATACTGGTAATTGCCATTTATCTCCAGATGGTGAAAGTACAGAAGGCTGTTTTTCTAGTGGAAGTACTGTTTCATTCATCACTACACCCAGAATTGATGTCCCACTTTTTCGCAAATCTGATATTGCCTGGAAAGCCGCATCTCTGGATGTTGAATTGGGCTTGATCACCAAGACAATACCATCTGCGGATTGACTTAAAGTTATCGCATCAGCAGAATTTTTGATTGCGGAAGCATCAACAATTACATAATCATAGTGTTGTGCAGCTTCTGCTAAGACTGTTTTCATCGATACTGTCTCAATGATCATCGATGGCCGATGATGAGTTTTACCAGAGAGCAGCAGTGAGAAATTGGGAATTGAGGTAGATTTAACTGCGTCCAATAATGGCAAATTTTGACTCACTACTTCTGTTAATCCTGCGGAGGCAGGCACATTCAGCAGTTTGTGATATATGGGATACTGAAAGTCTGCATTAATGATTAATGTGCGTCTTGACAGCATTCCTGCCACAGCCGCTAAATGCAGAGCTACGGCTGATTTGCCTTCTCCGGGATTGACACTGCTAAAAACAATGATTTTTGGTTTCTGTGTCCCTAAAGATTCTATAGTTTTGAGCAACATCCGATATGGCTCTATTTGCTCAGGATTATCCAGCAAACAGTCTAGTTCTGCTACATTTGAGGTTGCAGGGGTGAATTTGGGTAAGACTGCTAAGACAGGGATATCTAGGACAGCTTCTACCTCTACTGCATCCCGGAAAGTGGAGTCCATGAGTTCTAGAATTAACACAATTGCACCAGCTGCAATGATGCTAATAACTGTGCTGAGGACTAAAATAACTAGGGGTCTTGGTGACACCGGAGATTTGGGGATTTCCGCGGCTCCGAGAATCCGGATGTTGCTGAGGATTTGCCCTTCTGCAATGCGCGCTTCTTCTAGTTTGTCTTCTAGTAACTTGAGTGCTGTTTCGGCTCTTTCTCTCTCACGAGTTAAAGCACGTAATGACTCTTGAGAAGACGGAATTTGACCAACACGCGATCGCAAACTTTCTAGATCATTCTGCACTACTCTGAGCTTGTTTTCTAAGCCCTGACGTTCAATGTCACTCATGATATAACGAGACATTAAATCTTGACTTAATTGGTTAGAGGCGACTTGATCAGCCGGGATAGTTTGATTACTAGAGTTTGTTCGCAAGAGTTGTTGATTATAAATGGCACGAAGTTGGTCTCGCTTTTGTAACAGCCCTAAAAGTTGAGGGTGTTGTTCTGTCCAACGGGAATTAGCTTCACTAATTTCTACTTCTAAACTCGTGAGTTCCTTTTGGATCTGTTTAAGCTGTTCATCTTGCCCGATCCGACCAGCAATATATGCTTCTGTAGAAGTATTTAATCCGGTTATTTTTTGTAATGATTGGTCTTTTTGCCTAGCTTCCTGTAATTGAGCGCGCAATTCCCTTTCCTGATTTTCGAGAGATGTTAAGCTGGCAATTAAATTTTCAGTTTGGTTAGCAGATGCGACCAAACTATATGTCTCTTGAAATTTTCTTTCTGCGGCTTCGGCTGTTCTCAACCTTGCCTGTTGTGGGGGAATTTTTTTTTCGAGAAATTGTCTGATAGATGAAGCTTCAGAGCGAATTAGTTTAGTATTTTCGGTAATCACTAAATTGGCGATCGCGTTAAGAATCTCCGCCGCAACTACTGGATCTGAATTTTTATAATTAACCTGTAAAATACTAGTTGCCGGCACAATTTCTACCTTAATTGCTTGCTTTAACTCTTCAAAATCAGGTAGTTTTTCAACTGAAGTTTTGCCATTATTTTGCAATTGTTCTAAACTACCACGAAGCACGTTTTGGGATTGAACCAATTCGGCTTGAGTTGCCACTGGATCAGCCGCTCTACCAGGTACTTGGGTATTAATTGCTGTTAGCTCTTGACCCAGAGATGAAATACCAACTTCTTTCTGACCAACAATCAGTCTGACTGATGTTTGGTACAGCCGAGGTGAAATCGCCAAACTAATGGCTGTTGCACTCACCAAAACAGAGATGAAAGTTGATAATGCTACCCAAGAATGTCGCTTAAGCGCAGATAATGAAGACCGAGAAAAAGCAGCTTTACTCATTAATGTACCTGACAAGTTCGTGCCAGCAAAAACACAACAACTGTACGAAGGGATTTCCCAAAAATTAATTTTATCTTGCACCAGACGATTGGCGTATGCCTTAGACAGAAGCTGCCGGAGCCTCTTTTGTTATCATCAGGGCGAGGTGCAAAATGTCAGTCAGGAGCGAGAAACATCAACGCTGACTCATGCGTAAGCCCTGGAAAGTTTACCTTGTCCATCTTGCCAGCGTTCGAGTAATTCAGTATAAATGCCGTTCACGACATAATGAGCGTCATAGGGTTTAACAACTCGAACACAAGCCTCAGATGCATAATCTGCGGGATTCTTTAACACTTGTTTCCAGGCATCAGCGATCGCCTGTGGAGTTTGTTCATCACAAACAATACCACTATCAGCTGTCAAGAAGTTTGGTGTTTCACCGGCACGAGTTGTTACTACAGGTGTGCCACAGGCTAGGGCTTCAATACTTCCGCGACATAATCCTTCATAAGCACTCGTCAATACAAAGATGCTAGACACTCGATACAAGTTTGCTAGCTTTGATTGTGGGAGGGCAGCAAAGAGCGTAACTCGATTGGACAACCCTAAACGCCCAATTTCCGCCCGGACACTTTCTTCTAACTCACCCTGTCCCACAATCAGTAAGTGCGCGTGAGGATCATTGAGGGTAGCAAACGATCGCACCAATAGTAAAGGCTGCTTTTGAGGATGTAGACGACCAGCAAATAAAATAAAACGGGTGTCTGACGATAGTTCTAACTCTTGTGTTAGCTTGATTCTTCCTTGTTCCTGTTCTTGGGAAGATAGAGCCGAAAAAATTTCACTATCTACAGTATTGGCTAGATAAGACACTCTGTCTGCTATCTCAGGATATCTCTGCTGATACTGGTTTGCGGCTTTGGTATTACAAGAAAAAATGCGGTCAAACTGACCTACTAATCGGCGTTCGAGTGCAAAATAAGCCGAAGGAAAACGTCGCCATAGAATTCCTCCTCCCTCACCTGTTCCTTTCATCTCCTGATCAATATCATTGTGAATGTAAAAAATCCGGTTTCCAGACCAAGTGGAGGTAACTAGTGTGGGTTCTATGCGGTGGAATTGTAAAAAGTCCGATGAAAAATCACGCCCTAACAATGCCATTGTGTACTTGACTGTGGTCGGCACTAAACCACGAATGTTGTCGTTGGGCAAATGAATTAAGGGCATAAAGGCAAAATTTCTGCCAAATAACTCGGCTTCATGCCATTTTCCCACAGGCATTGTGCGATCGCCATTACCTGTTCCTACTAGGCGGATATTAATTTCACTAGGAGCATACTTAATTACGTAGCGAATACAAGTCTGTATCCCGCCAATGGTAGGATTCCAGGGATTGAATTGATAGAAAATTGTGAGTGTTGGCTGACGCATAATGAGACTCCTTAACTTTTGCCAGATTTCAAAGAAATCTCTGCCCGCGCTTGCTCTTCACCTTCTGCTTGCTGCTGAGGTGAATTCAAGAGTGTTTCATATAAACTGAGATTGTCGGCAGCAATTTTTTCCCAGCTATAATGCAGTTGCAAATGCCGTTGGGCATTCTCAGCCATCAGCTTCATTTCTTGAGGATGGCCAATTGCCCAATCCATTTGTTGGACACAAGAGTCGAGATTGCCAGCGCGGAATAATACGCCTCTGCTTTGATTAATTAGTTGCTGATGCGGAGGAATATCACTAGCAAGAACTGGTATCGCTTCTGACATGGCCTCTAACATTGCTAAAGGTAATCCCTCTAGATTGGAAGGTAAGGCAAATAATCCGGCTCCGCGGACAATCTCCCACAAACGTGAACCCCGCAACTCGCCAGCAAAAACGATGTCACGATGATTTGCTATCTGCTGTAACAAGTTAGCAGTAAAACCTTTCGTATCACTGACTCCACCAATTAATACCAGTTTCCAGCCTTGAGGTTGAAGTTTTTTAAAGGCTTCGATGAGTAAATCTGGACATTTTTCTGGAACCAATCTACCGAGAAACACAATATAACGTCCTGGGGTTAAGCCTAAATTCTTTCCGTAGGCAAAGGTAGGATCAGATTCACCGTAAGTTGCCGCAGCGTTAGGAATATAAACAGACTGCCTTTCATAAGTCTGGCGAAAATAAGCACGTAATTCTTCCGAGACTACAATCAGTCCATCGGCAAAGTGTACAGCCGCTTTTTCACCTTGATAAATTAAACGACTAGACAACTTGCCCCACTTATTACGTTGCCAATCTAAACCCTGACAAGTGACTACAACTTTTGTAGATGAAGACAACTTTGGCATCCAGGTAAATAGAGATGGCCCCAAGGCGTGAAAATGAACAATGTCGTAGTGTCTGCCAGTAGACATTATTGCCCCCAGCATGGAACTAAACAAAGCATCAAATCCTTTCTTTCCTGGACAGGGTAGGGAGATGACACGTACACCTTGAAAGTCAGATTGAGCGAATGGAGATAAATGAGTAGTCGATGAGCGAGCAAATAAATCAACCGAATGGCCTTCGGCAACTATGCGTGGATATACTTCCG
>PWQB01000061.1 GCA_003556955.1 Nostocaceae cyanobacterium CSSed10_463m | reverse complement strand
CTTGAGAGGACTTGCGCTATGAGACTCGGAATTAATTCCGAGGCGGTGGTCATACACTGGGCGAATATTTGTGTGTACACCGTAGGCTTGTGGGGAGGGGGTTGGGGGTGGGGTTCTTGTACCTCAGCAGACTAGGAAACGCTATATCTTTGTCTGAGCATAATCCTACTCGCTCTGATAAAATTAGGTGAATTTCCAACTCATTAACTGATCCTTGCACTATGTTTAAAAACCTTACATATTCTCCTCTATATCGTCGTGCATATCCTTCGGCTATATTAGCCAGAATAGATGCTGCACTCATGCTGATTTTTTGAACCATAGCATATAACTCTTCTTTGGGAAAAACTTTAGTCAGGAAATAGCATCTTTGAGCAATATCGATCCCTTTTTGCCAAATCATTAAATCTTTAAAGTCATTAATATTGGACATTCTTTCTGTTTCCTATTCCCTGTTCCCTGTTCCCTGTTCCCTATTCCCTGTTCCCTATTCCCTGTTCCCTGTTCCCTGTTCGTTTAGCATACTAAGTTCTGTAGAACCTTAATTTTGCACCCTACTCATTCCCTTTCTGGATGATGCGCTATCCTCCTCTCTATTCTCTGTGTCTGTCGTGGTTGGTTGTTTTCCAAATTTGGCAAATCTTTATACAGAATTGGTATCAGGACTTTATTTAGCAGGCCAAGGAATCATGGCATCATTTGCTAATCTTCTGGATACCTCGTATGCACCAAAGCGGTTGAGGTGACTGGGATCAGAAAAGAAAGCATTATTTTTAGGCCAAATTTGGCTTAAATCTCTATATATAAAAAATTTGGGATTAGTTGCCATTGATAACATATATTGTTGAAATTCTTTTTCATATTTTTGGCGGAATGGATCTAAATAATCAGAAGTTAGGGGCATATTCACAAATACTAAAGAAATGTTGCGAGACTGGGTAAACTGTAAAATTTCTTGCAAGGCATTATTTTGTTTACCTTCTATCTGAAAATTGCGATAATCATTGTCATATTGACCGATTACCCTGGGATGCTTTTGATAGTATTCACTGGGATCAAACTGCACAGATAAAGCTAAGAATCCATCAAAATCTACTGCCCGATGATTAATATCTAATTCTGTACTATCTGGATCAATTTGTAGTTTTGTGGTGAGATTTTTACTGTGTTTTACTAAAGGTAGTGAAAGTAATGCTTGATGTAATAAACCTTGAATTTGATCACGATTTTCGTAGCTGACAGATAATGTAGATAATGCCTGATTTAACTGCTCATTTATGGCTTCATAAACGTTAATATTTAAGCTAGGTATGACTGGCACATTACTAGTAGCGCCATCAGGACTTTGCTGATTATTTGCGGCTGTGGCTGCTTTTTGTAATACCTGTTTATAACCTTCTGAGGAAGCGATCGCCTCAAAGGTGACATCATCTCGATTACTATTGAAAGCACGGGAACCATCTGCCCAAAGAATCAGTTTTGGTAGTTCTGAAGGTTCTAAAACCTGGCGAATAATCAAGTCTACCACTTGTGCTGTAGCCCCGTTAATGCCAAAGTTAAAGACATCAATATTGGCATAACCCTGATTTGCTAAAGACCGAGAAAGTGCTACTGGGTCAATTCCTCTCAAAGCGCGGGAAGAACCAATAATTAACACATCTGCGGCTTTGCCGTTTTGAGCGACACGCTGTTTATACAATGCTAGTTGTTCATTTAATTGTCGAGAATTAAAATTAGGCATTTGCGTTAACGAATCTCCACGGCCAGATCGCGCTGTCAATAAAATCGCTGCGGCGTTGGCTCTGTCTTTAAGTGGACTAGCTCTTAAATTTCTCTCTTGGCTCTGACCATTAGTGAATCCAGAAGCATTGAAAACATCATTTTGAGGCACAGAGCGATTAGTAAAAAATGCTGTTCTTTCATCCTCGTCTGTGGGAGAATTTAATAATGTCTCCTGCTCAAATGATGAGGGATAAACAGCAGTTATCGGGGATGAAATTGCTGTAGAGCGAACTAGATAATTTAAGATCCAATCAGTTTGCAAAGTCAATAATAAACCCAACGTACCCCAAACTACGGCTATCTTCAGTCCTTGAATATCAGCGCTTTGTGGTATAGACTGACCGCGTTGTGTAAATATCTGCGTTGTGATCAGCCACTTCTGCACATTAGTAAAGACGCGATTCAGCGCTTCTCTACTCCAATCTCGTGCTACTTCCGTAACAAAATTGTGAACTTCTTCTGAGGTTAAATCTGGACGTAAAACTGGTTCATTATTGGTAGTGGTTAAAAGTTCACTGACATATTCCGCCGTAGCTGCAAATTCTGGAGTAGCTTCTGGAACTAAACGTTGGCGTTGCACTAAATCTAGTCCATGATGCCAAAATGGTTCCTTATTACCAGCGCGACGACCGTAGACGCGCACGCCTGTAATTCCGGGTATTTTTAAATGCTGCAAAAACTGGGTAACTTTGCTGGTTATTTGTGAACGAGTTGGACAAACGGTTGCATCACACATAATGTGCAGCAAGTCACCTTTGCGTAGCAGCATCACCCGAATCCCGCCTGTTTTTAACCGCCAATCCAGATCAAGATTGAGTAAACGCTCTAGGAGAAAAATCATCGCTGGTTCATCACCCTGACTAGCTAACTCAATGGGTAATGGAGCTAAAGCTGGATGCTCTTTAGCAGGTAAAGCGAGCCAGTCAATCCAAGTTGGTTGCTGATCTGAATTTTTGTGACCATAGACAGTAGCAGCCAAAATGCCTTGGGGTGCGATCGCTTCTAGGTGTTGTGAGATAATTTCTAAACATTTGGCTTGATTGGGGGCTGGAGCAGTTTCTAAAGGATCATCAGCTGGGGTACAAAAAATATGTAGGGTTGATTCTTTCAGAGAAGCTTGTACATCTACCTTTAATTCTGACAATAATGACTGTAACAGCCTGGCGATCGCCTGAACATCTCCCCACCTAGCCCAGTCCTTCAGCATCACTTCTGGAGGGCGCAGATCAACTCTGAGCAGACATTCAGATCCGACCTCACCATCCACTTGAGAAACAATTACCGCATCTTGGTAACCTACCAGTTTTAAACGCCGTAACTGTTCGGCTATGGGTTCAGCGATTAATGATGAATCGGGGCTATAGCTAGAATGACAAAAGACCCACAAGCGATTAACTACCGCTTGATTGCTATCTTTTGGCTGAAGCTGCTTAGTTTTTACCTGTACCGAGACACCTAAAGGACTGAGAGTTTCACTCAGATAGCGAGCAATGGCATGAGAATCACCCCGACGTGCCAAACTTTCATTAGAAATAATCAGCGATCCACCCACCTGAGCAGATTTTGCCGAGTCTTCCAGAACTTGCTCAACTTGCTCTAGATGCTTTTCTAGTTGGTTTAAATAAACCCGATGACACCATTGGGGGCGATATTCCCCTTTCTTCCGTCCGTAGACAAATACTTGGTATATTGAGGGTTGTTCATTACTGGTTAAAAGATCCAAATCTGTTTGTTGTAGGGCGTGAAGCAAGTCAGACAGAGTGCGCCAGCGTTGAGGAGACTCTGAACCTTCACAAAGAATGTGTAGGTCATTTCCTCGCAATCGGACTTTTACTCCCAAAGAGTTGATTCCTGTTGCTTGGCTCACCCACTGCACTATTGATTTCTGACTATCTAGTAATACTGTTTTCATGGGCAGTTAACTTTAGTCATTGGTTATTGGTCATTGGTCATTGGTCATTGGTCAATCAAACGTGAACTCGACACTTTATTGTACAGGCGCAATTAATCGCGTTTGTATGCAGTAACTGGAATCTGTAGTGCGTGTACTTGTAAACTAGAAACATAGGTCTATCACACTTTGCAGTTTTTTTTTAACAATTTTGTTACCTTGTGGGCTTGCAATATCGGCCAAAATAGACAGGTAGGGCCGGAAGTCACACAGAAGTTGAATGCACGCGTTTCTTTTTACTCATTCACCAACAACTCCAAATTAGCAATGACTCCTACTACCCAAAAGTCCACAGATACCGGATTACATTTACCATTGTTTAGCATTCCCCAATCTTTCCTCTTACAAATAGGTACAGCGTCTATACTACTGCTGCTGACCACAGAAAAGGCCACAGTAAAAGCCCTAAAATCTGTGGGAGAAGCCAGTGAAGAATTATTTCGAGGCGATCGCCTGCCAATTCTCCCATTCCCAGAAGCAGCAGATGACAAGACTTTGCCGACAAGCACTAGAGGCGGGGACAGAGATTAAAAAATATATTTAAAACCTAAAATACTCATGGATTTACCTTGAGAATTAGCCGAAGCAGAGGCAAGGGAGCCGGGATCAGGCTTGCCCTGAGCGCAGTCGTAGGGGAGCAAGGGGGATAATTAAGATGGAGATTCCACCCCACTTGCAGAAGAACCATTTATTTAGTAGAAGTGGGGATTCCCCATCAGGTTCCGTTTTTTCCTGTTTCCTTCCTTCTGCTTCTTTGTTAAATGGACGGGATAAATCGCGTCTTTACGATGTCAACAGTAATCAGCTTACAAGAGCAGAAATTATGGGTTCCCTTTTATACAGTTTATCTCATGCGGCGAATTTCTACCCTGCGTCGGAATTATTTTTGCGTCATCGTCTCCAGTTAGTAGAAGAATTGTGGGAATCAGTACTCCGCCAAGAATGTGGTCAAACGATGGTGGATTTATTGCGACAATTGCGCGATTTGTGTTCCCCAGAAGGACAAGCAACAAACGATCAAGCTACATCTGCTGTAAAGTTGATTGAACAACTGAACATCAATGAGGCAATTCGAGCAGCTCGTGCTTTTGCGCTATATTTCCAGTTGATTAACATCATAGAGCAGGAATATGAACAGCGTCAGCAATTAACCCGCTATTCCGAAGGGGAAACTGAAATGGTAATTCAGGAGGAAACGTTATCCAACGCGACCTACTCCTCCAACCAAAAAGAAGATGATACCATTCGTGTAAACACAGGAGTAGAAACTTGTGCAGAAGCCATCAATCGCGTCTCCACAACAAGTTGGGTGACCAAATCAACCGGAAAACAAAAAGGTACTTTTGCGACCTTGTTTCCCCATTTATTTAAGCTGAATGTACCACCGCAGCAAATTCAACGCCTGATTTCACATTTGGATGTACGTTTAGTCTTTACAGCTCACCCCACTGAAATAGTGCGTCACACCATCCGCGATAAACAAAGACAGGTGGTAAGTCTGCTGCAAAAACTAGATGTAGTGGAAAATCGCACAGAAAGCAGCCTGGGAGGATATCCTTGGGAAGCCGCAGATTTGCGAGAACAATTGCTTGAAGAAATTCGCCTGTGGTGGCGGACAGATGAACTACACCAGTTCAAGCCTACCGTCCTAGATGAAGTAGATTATGCCTTACACTACTTTCAAGAAGTGTTATTTGATGGCATTCCTCAACTGTATAAGCGCTTAAAGTATGCTCTGGGTAAGACATTTACTTGGCTAGAGCCACCCCATAAAAACTTTTGCTCCTTTGGTTCCTGGGTGGGTTCAGATCGTGACGGGAACCCCTCAGTTACACCAGAAATTACCTGGAAGACCGCTTGCTATCAGCGCAAAATGGTCTTGGAAAGATACATTAAATCAGTGAAAAATCTGATTGAATTATTAAGTGTATCGATGCACTGGAGCGATGTTTTACCAGAGTTGCTTGAATCCCTAGAGATGGATCAGTCCCAGTTAAGCGATGTCTATGATGCGCTGGCTTTGCGTTATCGCCAAGAACCCTATCGATTGAAACTGGCTTATGTACTCAGACGCTTGGAAAATACACGCGATCGCAATGTATCTTTGTATAACCGCGAAAAGTCAACCAATGTTGGGGTAAGCATCACCGATAACTTGGGTAGGGAAGTTATAGAAGAAGATGTACCCATGTATCGTTCTGGGTCGGAGTTTTTAGCAGAACTGCGGTTAATTGAGCGGAATTTAACCGAAACAGGTTTAAGCTGTCGAGAGTTAGAAACGCTGATTTGTCAAGTAGAAATTTTTGACTTTAACTTAACTCAATTGGATATTCGTCAAGAATCAACGCGACATTCTGATGCTTTAAATGAGATTCTGGAATATCTGCAAATCTTACCTCAATCTTATAACCAGCTATCGGAAGAACAGCGAGTAGCTTGGCTGACTGGGGAACTACAAACCCGCAGACCATTAATTCCGGCAGAATTGCCATTTTCGGAAAAAACCAACGATGTAATTGAAACTTTCCGAATCTTGCGATCGCTACAGCAAGAATTTGGTGTCAACATCTGCCAAACTTACATTATTAGTATGTGCCGGGAAGTGAGCGATGTCTTAGAAGTGTTGCTCCTAGCTAAAGAATCCCGACTTTTTGACCCAGCTGTAGCTGTGGGGACTATTCAAGTGGTTCCCTTATTTGAGACAGTAGAAGACTTACAACGCTCCAGAAGCGTCATGCGCCAGTTATTTGAACTGCCGTTATATCGAGCTTTATTAGCAGGTGGCTATGAAGCATTCAAAGCCAGTCAAGAAGAAGGTTCTTCATTACCAACCATTCCCACTACCGCTTCTCCCCTCACCCCTAACTTACAAGAAGTCATGTTGGGGTATTCTGACAGTAATAAAGATTCCGGTTTTTTAAGTAGCAACTGGGAAATTCATAAAGCCCAAAAATCACTCCAGACAATCGCCGAAGGATATGGTCTGAGTTTGCGGATTTTCCACGGACGTGGCGGTTCTGTGGGGCGAGGTGGCGGCCCAGCTTATGAGGCGATTTTAGCTCAACCAGGACACAGCATTAATGGGCGGATCAAGATTACTGAACAAGGGGAAGTATTAGCCTCGAAATATTCCTTGCTAGACTTAGCCCTGTATAATCTAGAAACCATTACCACTGCTGTAATTCAAGCCAGTTTATTACGAACCGGGTTTGATGATATTGAACCTTGGAATGAGATTATGGAAGAATTAGCCGTGCGATCGCGTCAACATTATCGTAATTTAATTTACGAGCAACCAGATTTTATTGACTTTTTCCACCAAGTTACCCCCATTGAAGAAATTAGCCAATTACAAATTAGTTCTCGTCCCGCACGGCGACCTTCTGGAAAGAAAGGTTTAAGCAGTTTACGCGCCATTCCTTGGGTGTTTAGCTGGACACAAACTCGCTTCTTACTACCTTCTTGGTATGGTGTGGGGACAGCTTTACAGGGTTTCTTAAATGAAGAACCAGAACAACACCTGAAATTATTACGTTATTTTTATCTGAAGTGGCCTTTCTT
>PWQB01000560.1 GCA_003556955.1 Nostocaceae cyanobacterium CSSed10_463m | reverse complement strand
TTCTGGACAATTGATTTACGTGGTGCAATTCAAGCATTAGGAGAAATTACCGGAGAACAGGTTACTGAATCTGTACTTGATCGGATTTTCAGTAGATTTTGTATTGGTAAATAAAGTTGGGCTGAAATCTTTCTCCAGTCGTCTTTAGACGACTTTCGCTATCAGACAGGGGTTTGAACCCCTGGCTGGCGGGTTATAAGAGGATGTTTGAAAAGTCTTATTGTTGGTAGCAAAACATTCTAGATCCCCCTAAATCCCCCTTAAAAAGGGGGACTTTGTTTCTGATTCCCCCCTTCTTAAGGGGGGCTAGGGGGGATCTATGAGTGCATAAAATCACAGCCAACCACTTCTCAAACATCCTCTAAATGGCGGGTGATAAATAGCGGGTGATAACGACGGGTGAAAGACGTGATTAAATACAGATGATTTTTTAGATTTTGATCATGAAAATTGTTATATTTGGATGGTTTTAATTAAGGTTAAATAAATGTTTTTGGAAAATAGAATTAATTCTGTCAATGCCTTAATCGTGGGCGCTAGTCAAGGTATCGGTTTAGGGTTTGTGAAAAAACTTCTTCAAGATGATAGAATTGCCAAAGTTTATGCAACTTATCGTCAACTAGAATCAGAAAATGAATTAATTTCTTTAGCAAATCAATATTCTGATAAATTAGTTTGTTTATCTTTGGATATTACGGAAGAGTCGCAAATTGCCGAAGTTATTCAACGCATTAAAACGGAAGTCAACAAGTTAAATTTAGTTATTAATTGTGTAGGAATATTGCATGACGACACTTTCCAACCTGAAAAAAGCTTAAAGCAGATTAATTCCGAAAACTTGCTGCGTTACTTCCAAATTAACAGTATTGGATCGATTCTCCTAGCTAAACACCTACTACCTTTATTTCGCCATAGTGAAAATAGCATTTTTGCCAGTATTTCTGCTAAATTAGCTAGTATTGGTGACAATGAAATTGGTGGCTGGTATGGCTATCGGGCTTCTAAAACTGCACTTAATATGTTTATGCGAACAGCAGCAATTGAGTATGGTAGAAGTTGTCCGAAAACATTAATAGTCACTTTACATCCTGGGACAACTGATACACGTCTATCCCGTCCATTCCAGAGAAATGTACCACCAGAAAAGCTATTTTCAGTCGAACTGTGTGTGACTCAATTGCTGTCTGTTATTGACCAACTTCAAGACGGTGATAGTGGAAAGTTTTTCTCTTGGGATGGAAGTGAGTTACCTTGGTAGCTGAAATTAACTGATACTGAAAACCAAAACCTATGAAATTTTTTATTCCAGCCGCTAATGACCATACTAGAGCCGAGGATGTTTATTATAAGATTGCTAAATTTGCCCAAGCACCAATTACCCAAAAGCGGATTTGGAAGTTACAATGGCTAGAAAACGGTGTGAATATAGAATGTGAGGTCGGTAAATCTCTACCATCTGTATATCCAACTGGTAAAGAGCTAGTTTTGGCAATATTTGAATGTGAAAATCTCTATAAGATTTGTACTCTGACTCATGGAGCAGTTAAGGGTAAACCTGTTTTGGTAGCAAAAAATCCGCAAACAGTAGTAACTTATTTTTTGTAATTCGTAATTCGTAATTCGTAATTCGTAGTTCGTAATTCGTAGTTCGTAGTTCGTAATGATGCTAAGTATCGCTACACTAATGTAATTACAGCTATTTTCAGGTAAATAGAAAACGAGGTAGGGGCGCAAGGCCTTGCGCCCTGACGACAGATATGCTGCAAATACATAAAAACTGCTGTAAGCGGGAGTATAAAACTTGTCTGAGTGAGATTTATACAGCAGTAGACTAGTATTTGTCAAAAAATAATTGACGGATATATTTTCTGTAGAGACGGCGATTTATCGCGTCTCTCCAACCGTCTACTAGTAAAGGTTAATTACTAAACTCAATTAATTTGAAGTTCCAAGGTTTCATCGCCGCAAGTGCTATTTCTCTATCTATACCTTCATAGGCTTCCCATTCTGAGTGTTTATCTTTAGGATGTCCGTCACCTACATGACCTGCAACTTTAATCACCGGTACTCCCGCTAATTGATTGCGCTCTAACCCTTTGGGAATCACTAGTTGAAGTTTATAACCTACGAACTTCGAGGCGCTGTTATCAGCTAGAGATTTACGGACTAAACAAATATCACCAGCAGTCCCCCAAGTCGTTGGGTAGATGTGAAGGAACGATATATAGGTTTGTGGTTTGATGGCTCTTTTGAGAACTTGCACTTTTTGTAATCCTTAATCATATACTATTCTATTAAAGTACAATCCTGTAATTATTGTTCTAAACCTTGTCCATCATGAAAAGTGGAGTTTTTGTCATTGCGACGTAAGGAAGCAATCTCACCATCTTGACTAAAAACTACAGTTCTCAAAGTAGACAAGGTTTAACTCTAAATTTGTTGCGGATTATACGAGTCATTACAGCTTTAAATCTTTTAACTAGAGTTTATTTTTTATTGTGCCATGAACAATTATGATCTATTCATGGATTCAAAGAGGATTATAAATCAAAAGTTATAACGAATCTTTTCCGGAAGACGGAGCGGATGAGGTGAACTACCCAATTAATCCCGATGAGAATACAGCCGAAACTAGCCAGAAACAGCACGATACTACTTTAACTGCTGCTATGATTAAGCGGGTGCAAGAGGGTGTAGATGCGGCGAGCGATCGCGCTGTTCGGCGTACAATAGAAGAAATTCTGCCTCGCTTGGAAGCTATTAGTCAAGGACATCCAGAAACTAGAGTTAATGCTATAGTGCGTCGTTGTGTATTGCGATCGCTTATTCATGCTCTGTTTCGGGTAAGGGTGGAAAATCTTGATAGAATACCTCAAACACCAGCTATCCTTGCTGCTAACCATCTCCACCATATCGACCCTTTGCTGCTGCTAGGTGAACTTCCTACTCATCCCCACTACTACGTTCTCGGTGATGCGCGGACTCTTTATAACAAGTTTTGGAAACGTTTCATCCTGCGTTTAGTAGGAGGTGTAATTCCTTTAGAACGGAGGTGGAAAGAAGAAGTAGCTGTTATAGAAGCTGCTAAAACCGGAAGACAAGACCTCTTGGAACTAGCGAAAGCAATTGAGGATAATGTCCCCACTGGGGGAGATATACAAACATTGCGCCAAATAGACCGCATTGTACAGGGAATTTTGTCCCAGGGTGACGGACTGATACTTTTTCCCGAAGGACGTTTAGGAAGCGACGAAGGTAAATTACATCCCCTGAAGCGAGGAACCGTGATTTATGCTTTACGGGCGGGTGTACCTATAGTACCAGTTGTACTGATTGGCACTCAAGACCTTTATTTAGGCAAAGAGTTAACGGTACGTGTTGGAGAACCATTGTACTTTGCTCAAACTTCCAAAATCAAACGCCAGGAAGTAGATAACGTTTTGCAGGTATTAGAAAACGCTATACTTAATCTTTTACCCAGTCACTATCAAGAAGCAAAAGGACTCAAAATTTTACGTCATTTTCTCAATCATATTTTATGGTAACTCGATCAATATAATTAAACATAAAACCTTGACGATATAGATCCCCGACTTCTTAGAGAAGTCGGGGATCTGGGTATTAAGTTTTTTTAAGTTTGAGCTACTCAACAGCAAAAATTTAATAATTTTGCAGATTTGAAATGAGTCGAACTCAATAACTTCCCAGGGGGTAACGGTTTAATTCATCCTTATAAAATTTCCAATTGGGCAGAAATTTATTCATGAAGGAGACAAAGCGATCGCCATGATAGCGTTCTAACAGATGCACCATTTCATGGACTACAACATATTCTAAGCACTGCGGGTCTTTTTTGGCTAGTTCCAGATTTAACCAAATGCGTTTAGCTTGAATATTGCAAGTACCCCATTTGGTTCTCATCAGTTTTACGTAAGTCGGGTCGCGGAAAGAGGAAGCCTAAAGAGCGATCTTTGGAATCCCCACCCTCTACGAAGTAGGGTGGGGAGGATGTCAATCCCCAGTCTTCCACCTTAACCCCCATATTGGGTTCCCACTTAGCGATTAATGGGGGAACTTGATATAATTTCATCTCTTCAAAAATCGCTGACGCATCCGCACCACAAAGGTATTCACCTCTGGTATTTTCAAGAATGAAACAATGATGGCAAACACCAAAATCCCCACAAAGCCTGATATACACAACTGCAAAACTTGAACTATTAACCCCTGGGTTCCTAACAACTGCTGCAAACTGACCAAAGTTCCATAACTGGCTAACCCAGCGACCACACTACCCCCAGTCAAGCCCAAAATTGGTAAACTCCACTAACGCAAGGGTAAACCATTGAGTTTGCGGTCAAGCAACCATAACAGCATTAATATTGAACTGCAATTTACGCCTACTGTTGCTAACACAATACCAGTCGCGCCAAAAGGTTTTACTAAAATCGCATCTAGTCCAGCGTTGAGGAAAATGTTAAAAATACTAATGCGAAAAGGTGTCTGTCCGTCTCCTAAAGCATAAAACACCCGGACTAAAACATCACGCCCCAAATAAACAAACATCCCAATACCGTAAGCAATCAGCAGGGATGAAACCAACTGTGTAGCCTCTTGTTTGAAAGCACCTCGTTCATATACTATCTGCACAATTGGCAAAGATAACACGATCATCAGCGCCCCTAAAGGTAGCATGGTGACGGCGGTGAGCAAAATCCCTTGGCGAATCCGTAACTTTAGGTCTGGCCAATGTTCTGGATCTGCTAATTTGGCAAACGTTGGTAATAAAGGCAGTAAAATAATATTAGAAATAATCCCTAACGGAGTCTGCACGAGGAGATTGGCATAGTTAAAACCAGCAGCCGCACCGGGGATCGGACTAGCAAAGAAAAGGTCTGTGGCGACATTAATGGGCATCATCCCAGAGGAAATTGTCGCCGGAGTCATGATTCTAATGACTTCTTGTACCCCAGGAGATTTAAAATCAAACCGCAGGCGTAATTTACCTAGTCCTAAGCGCCACTGCACAATTAACTGTACAACCCACTGAAGGACTGCGCCGGCTAAGGTTCCCCCAGCTAAGACCATCCCACCAATGAAGGCGTATTCTGGCTGAGTAATATCTTTACCGAGTTGCAAAGCTAAGATGGCAATGCCGCCAATGACGGTAATACTGGATAATAAGGGACTAATTGAAAGTAACCAATATTGATGAGCGGCGTTGAGAGTGCCGAAACCAATGCCAATTAAACCCGCAAATAAAGCCATTGGGGCCATGATGCGGATTTGTTGAATGGCGATCGCTCTTGTTGTCGGTTCTAAACCATGACCAACAATATCAACAATCGTATCAGCAAAGAAAATCTGAGCCACCGTCACCAGTAACAGTATTCCACCCACCAGAGTTGTGACTGTTTCTACCAGTGGCGCGCCTTCTTCCCGTTTGCGCTTGGCTAAAACACTGACCACCGCACTGTGTAATGGTCCATTTACACCACCCAGTAAGATTAAGAGGAAACCAGGGATAATGTAAGCGTAACTATAAGCAGTCGCCGCCGCACCCACACCAAAAGCAGCTGCGATCGCTTGCTGTCGGACTAAACCAAATACTTTACTAATTAATGTAGCCGCCGCTACAATTCCAGCAATTCCTGCAAAAGAACGAGCGGGTTTGGGATCTTCTTGTGTCACTAAGTTTTTAATTCGTAATTCGTAATTCGTAATTCGTAATTCGTAGTTCGTAATTCGTAATTCGTGGGTGTTTCACTTCCCAGCTAAGATTATGGAAACGAACCGCCTTCGCGCAGCGTATGTCCCCAGGGCTTTAGGCGCAAAGGGCGCGAAGAAAGAAACTGATAAGAAAGAAAAGACAGGGAAAAGACAGAACAAAGATGGTGTTACTAGCCCAAAAATTTCCCCCCTGCTCCCTGCCCCCTGCCCCCCTGCCTCTTCCCCTGCCTCTTCTACTTAGGGCCTAAACCCACAGTACCAGCATAAACAGCGCGATCGCCTAATTCATGCTCAATCCGCAGCAAGCGATTGTATTTTGCTACCCGTTCACTACGACACAGAGAACCGGTTTTAATTTGTCCCGCACGAGTAGCCACAGCTAAATCAGCAATAGTTGTATCTTCGGTTTCACCTGAACGATGACTAATTACTGACCGGAAACCTTTACGGGTTGCCAAATCAATGGTTTCCAAAGTTTCAGTTAGTGAACCAATTTGATTCAGTTTAATCAAAATTGAGTTACCTGCTTTTTGCTCGATCCCCTTTTGTAAGCGAGTAGCATTGGTAACAAACAAATCATCACCCACCAACTGCACCTTAGAACCTACCTTTTGAGTCAGCAATTGCCAACTTTGCCAATCTTCCTCATGTAAACCATCTTCAATAGACACAATCGGATATTGATCAACCAATTGACCGAGGTAATCAATAAACTCAGCCGGAGAGTGGGGTTTACCATCATAAACATACTGCCCATCTTTGTAAAACTCACTAGCAGCTACATCCAGCGCCAAAGCCACTTCTTCCCCTGGCTTGTAACCAGCTTGTTTAATTGCCGCCACCAGTAATTCCAAAGCCACTTGATTAGACTCTAAATTAGGCGCAAAACCACCTTCATCACCCACACCAGTGAGTAAACCCTTGTCATCCAACACTTTGCTCAGAGTTGCAAATACTTCCGCACCCCAGCGCAAAGCTTCCTTAAAAGAAGGCGCACCCACGGGGACAATCATAAACTCTTGAAAATCAACGTTATTGGCAGCGTGTGCGCCACCGTTAATTACATTCATTAACGGCACTGGTAACAAATTCGCCAAAGGGCCACCCAAATAGCGATATAGGGGAATATCTAAAGATTCCGCCCCCGCTTTAGCTGCTGCCAGAGAAACCGCCAAAATTGCATTTGCACCCAAATTAGATTTATTTCCAGAACCATCCAGAGCAATCATTTTCCGGTCTAGAAGTTCTTGGTCGAGAGCATCAAAACCTAACAATTTTGGTGCTAACACCTCATTTACATTCTGCACCGCTTTGAGTACCCCTTTACCCCCATAGCGGCTTTTATCGCCATCAACCTTATTAATACACAGATAGAAAAGCAGGCAGAAATAACCCTCAACAAGAACTTAGATTATGTAAACAGTTGGTTTTACCAGCGCTCCGAGCTTCTTCATTTTTACCTGGACACCATGGTGGATGTTGAAGGCTCAGATAACCTGCTGCAGATGGATGAAGACTTGCAGCCCTATCTGAGTTTTGTTAAAGATAAAAATAATTTAAGCTTTTT
>PWQB01000531.1 GCA_003556955.1 Nostocaceae cyanobacterium CSSed10_463m | reverse complement strand
TGGAGCGGTACGATCGCTCTGCATTTAGCTTCTTGGGGTTCCATATTTATTCTAGGACTGACTACTCTCCTGGGATTCCACGCCTTAGTGGTGGTATTTGCTAGACCCCGGCGTTATAGCAAAGAAATGCAGGGAGATTTGCCCTCTGTATCTGTGTTAGTAGCAGCCAAAAACGAAGAAGCAGTTATTGGTAAATTAGTCAAGAATCTTTGTAGTCTAGAATATCCAGATGGGCAGTATGAAGTCTGGATTATTGACGATAATAGCACCGATAAGACACCGCAGTTATTAGCAGAACTAGGCCAAAAATACGACCAACTCAAGGTTCTCAGGCGATCGCCAGAAGCTAGTGGCGGCAAATCTGGAGCCTTGAATCAGGTATTGCCATTGACTAAGGGCGAAATTGTGGCAGTGTTTGATGCTGATGCTCAAGTAGTACCAGACTTACTGCTACAGGTAGCACCTTTATTCCAACGGGAAAAGGTGGGGGCGGTGCAGGTGCGAAAAGCGATCGCCAACGCCAAGGAAAATTTCTGGACTCAGGGTCAAATGGCAGAAATGGCTTTAGATACCTGGTTTCAGCAGCAACGTGTTGCCATTGGTGGGATTGGTGAACTGCGCGGTAATGGTCAATTTGTCCGGCGTACAGCCTTAGAAAGTTTTGGGGGATGGAATGAAGAAACCATCACCGATGATTTGGATATGACTTTGCGCCTACATCTTGACAAATGGGACATTGAATGTACATTGTACCCAGCTGTGCAGGAAGAAGGAGTGACAAATGCGATCGCTCTTTGGCATCAGCGCAGTCGGTGGGCAGAAGGTGGGTATCAGCGCTATTTAGATTACTGGGATCTCATCCTCAAAAACCGCTTGGGTGTGCGAAAAACCTGGGATATGCTGATCTTCATGTTCACCATGTATATTATCCCCACGGCAGCAATTCCAGATATATTAATGGCGGTAGCTCGGCATCGTCTACCAATGTTAGGCCCGGTAACTACATTATCAGTCAGTATGTCTGTTGTAGGGATGTTTGCCGGACTCAAGCGTATACGTCAAGATAAGGAATTTAATATTTCTACCTCTTTTCAATTACTGCTACAAACGCTGCGTGGCTCTTTATATATGTTGCACTGGTTGGTAGTCATGTGTGCTACCACTGCTCGGATGTCCTTCAGACCAAAGCGTTTGAAATGGATTAAAACTGTGCATTCAGGAAGCGGCGACTAACCGCAGGCCGGAAGTCAAAAATATTAAAATCCAAAGTTCAGAATTTATTCTCAATTTTGGATTTTTTTTTGAGAAAATCTCGGTTACATCAGTTTTCATGTATTTGAACCACATCTGTCGTAGGGGCGCAAGGCCTTGCGCCCCTACCCCGTGGTCTATTTAAATGATTATTCAGCAGAGGGCATTAGACTTGACGCTAAGAGGATGTTTTAAAAGTAGTTGGCTGTAATGTTAAGCACGAGTTGATCCCCCCTACCCCCCTTAAAAAGGGGGGAACTAGAATCAAAGTCCCCCTTTTTCTACGCCGAAGGCGCATCCCCGAAGGGGTTTAGGGGTATTTAGGGGGATCTAAAACGTCTTGCTACTAAAAAGAGGACTTTTAAAACATCCTCTAAAAGGTTGAATGTAGGGGTTTATGTAAAATTTAATGCACTCTCCAATAACAGGCGATCGCACTACGGTTGTCGCAGAATGATCATGCTATAGGGGCGCATTGGATTGTAAGGGCGCAACGCCTTGCGCCCCTACCGTGTGGTCTATTTAAATGATGATTCAGCAGAGGGCATTAGACTTGACGCTAAAAAATTGAATGTAGGGGTTTATGTAAAATTTAATGCACCCTCCAAGAACAGGCGATCGCACTGTTCCAATCGCCCTCGTCGCGATCAGCCGCGTCGGTAATGGCGCATGGCAGTGTAGGAGGAGCGAACGTCACCCGTCGTGACGAATGCATCGAAGGCTGCGCTGGCCTCCAGCTGTGTTGCCTTGTCAGTATAGAATGCGTTCACGTATTCTGCGCCACCGCCAATGAGCAAGACATCGGTCGTCGTGATGATTGCCCAGAGACCCGTGTCGTCACATAGGAGGAAATCCATCCCGTTGATTAGATACCCGATGTCATAGCCGAGTGCATCGAAGGTGTCTCGATTGAGTCCTGTTAGGATGGCGTGACCGCAGTCGAGCGTGATGCACTGATCGTTTTCAGTTCCGTACTGGATCGCATAGAACCGGGGCTGGTTAGTGCAATCGAGGATGCGCGCAAGACCACCATACAGTCTCTCAAACCCGTGACTGCTTTCCTCAACGACGACATGGACGCTCGGTAGAAACGGGTCTGCCACCTGAACCCAGGCATACGACAAAACTGCGCCAAGTCGATCCTCGATACGCTTCAATTCGTCGGGAGTGAGTGGGGTGACAAGATTCGCGTGTGTCATAAACTTATTCTCTTTTTCCTCACTGTCACAAGCGTCACACTGACGTTGAATGGGGTTTTCGGGCGCTCGTGCGGAGCGCAGGCAATTGCATCACCTGTCTTTGAGTTGCTTGGACTGATGGCGGGGGATTCATCTTTTGTACCACCGGGGATGCTACGTGATCCGCTTCTTGCTCATACTTATCCCCAGACTCACCAATAGACAGCTTCATCTGTATTCCTCGTGGCTGTATTGGTGGATGGTACTTAAATATATTTGGATTTATACCCTGACCAGACTCTTCCACCCTTGCCGATTGGGCTTGTACATCAGGATTTTGGGGTGTCTGTATAACTGGCTTTTGGACGAGAAAGCGGCGCTGTGCAAACTGACTAGGCGCTGGTGTATCAGAATTGTGGGCAGAAGATTTCGCGGTTTTGTATTGTCTACTAGACATTTACTCAACCCTATATTTTATTATGCGACTATAAAAGCTTTCACGGCATATTTTGTCAAAAATTGCCTTTAATACATCTTACCCCAGTTTCTGTAAATTAAGAGGATGTTTGTAAAGATTATTACTAGCCCTGGCGACTAGAAGTCGCGGCTACACAGACATGACGCGTAGCGTCTTCCCAGAGGGAAGGCCACCTACGTGGGTTGAAAATCCTGAGTTTTTCGTTAGTCCGCGCAGGCGGACTTCGTTTGTGTAGTAGCGTATCGCTAACGCGAAGCGTAGCCATATTATATTCGCCCAAAACTTTTAAAACATCCTCTAAATAGCGATTAGCTTAACGGCATGGCTACGCTGACCGCATCTCTTCACCACGAAACCTGATCAATATGCGATCGCGAAACACTGTGCAGTAGGCGATCGCCTTTATTCCCGCATCCTACAATGATTATTAGCCATTCGGCATTAGACTTTCCGCTAAAAAGATGCAGCTATATTCCAGTATCTGATAATATTAGTTCACGAATATGCGCCTCAACAAATATTCCAATAGGCGAAGGATTGCCTAAAGTCTCTATGATCAAGATAGAACCTCCCAGTCGTAAAAATGCCCACCCTTCTTCTTCGTATGTCTCCAACTTAGCTATAATCCCAACACCATCACCTTCTTGCTTCAGCTGGTAGGTAGATTCAGTAGTTGGGAGAATGTCCACACCCCAAGTCAGGGGAGTGCCAACACTTAACTCCACATGGTAGGTTTCTCCCAACTGTGGGGGTGTACCCTGCCAGTAGGCACAAGCATTTCCTAGCGCACTGGAAAACTGCACCAGGTGTTTTTCACTCAATGAAAGCTCTAAATTTTGAATTTCTACTTTCATAATAATAAAGCGGCAAAGTATACTAGACTTTTTGCTAATCGTTATTCTAGGCAATTTCCTGTATATATAAATTACTGAAGATTGTTAAGTAGATAGGTTTAATTAATGCGTAGTATCAGGAAAATCTCGCAACATTTATCACCAATTACTTACTTAGCAAGTAAGATTTACAGTCAAAAATGGGATTTTAAGGCTTTATATTACAAAATAAACTGGCTCCATAAAAGTAAATCCTCTTAAATATTTCTCAAAAACCTATAATAGACACTTTTTACATGGCATTATTTAATCGTCGGGATATAAATTTTTCCAACCAAAAACGTAAATCAAAAAAACGTTTACTGTTGGCATTCGTGCTAGCGTTCAATGTATTAATTGCTCAAAAAGTACAGGCACAATCAATTACGCCTGCACCAGATAGCACCGGTACTGTAATCAATACCCAAGGCAATAATATTGATATTAGTGGCGGGACTTTGAGTAGCGATCGCGCCAACTTATTTCATAGCTTCCAGAAATTTGGACTAGATGCCAACCAAACAGCCAACTTTCTTTCAAACCCCAATATCCAAAATATTTTAGGGCGTGTCACAGGTGGCGATGCTTCCTTGATCAACGGATTAATCACAGTTACAGGCGGAAATTCCAACTTATTTTTAATCAATCCAGCCGGAATTATCTTTGGGCCTAATTCCCAGCTAAATGTACCTGCATCCTTCTCCGCCACAACTGCTAATGGGATTGGGTTTGGTAATAATTTGTGGTTCAATGCTATTGGTAAAAATAATTATGCTGCCCTTGTGGGAGAACCGAGTAACTTTGTCTTTAATATCGGTAAACCAGGAAGTATTATCAATGCGGGTTCGCTGGAAGTAGAAACAGGGCAAAATTTAGCTTTAATTGGTGGCAATGTAATTAATACGGGAACGCTAAAAGCATCAGAGGGAAATATCACTCTTGCTGCTGTACCTGGTTCAAGTTTAGTGCGGATTTCTCAACCTGGACATTTGTTGAGTTTAGAAATTGACCCAAATGCTGTTACTAGTTCGGGAATTACTCCCCTCAGCTTACCGGAATTGTTGACTGGTGGCGGTGCGAATATGGCAACGGGAATCACTGTTAATAGTGCAGGGGAGGTGATGCTTACTAGTTCTGGAGTCAGTATACCTGATGATGGAGGAGTGGCGATCGCCTCTGGCACTCTCAACGTCTCCGGTGCAACTGGTGGTACAGTAAACGTTTTAGGCAATAAAGTAGGCGTTCTCAACGCTAATATCAATGCTTCTGGTACTAATGACGGCGGTACTGTCTTAATTGGCGGAGATTATCAAGGTAAAGGCACTGTACCCAATGCCGTTCGTACCTTTGTCAGCAGTGATTCGGTAATTAATGCTGATAGTTTACTCAATGGTGATGGTGGCCAGGTGATTGTCTGGGCAGATAACACGACAGGATTCCACGGCAACATCAGCGCCCGTGGGGGACTTAACTCTGGGAATGGCGGATTTGTAGAAGTATCTGGTAAGCAAGAATTGACATTTTCAGGTAATGTTGACCTGAGCGCCCCTAGTGGGAATTTGGGAACATTACTACTAGATCCAGTCGATATTAATATTGTGGCTAGTGGTGGGACAGATGATTCTCAAGTTTCAGATAGTCAGATTCTTTTTGATGATAGTCCTGGATCAACATTTACCATTAATAAAGCCACACTCGAAGCTTTAACTGGTAATGTCCTACTAGAAGCAACTAATAACATTACCATTGCCAATGGTGTATCACTGAATTTTGTAGATTCTCCTGGTTCTATTACCTTCAAAGCTGATGCTGATACCAGTGGAATTGGGTCTTTTTCGATGGATGCAAGTCAATCCATCAATACTGGAGGAAGAAATCTCACGATTTCAGGAAATCAGGTAAATATTGGCACTATCACGACTTCTGGAGGCAATGTTACCCTACTAGCAGGTCAAGACATTATCTCTAATGCTGCCATTTCAACAGGAACAGGTAATGTTCAATTTGATGCCACCCAAAGCGTTATACTAAATGATAATTCAAGTATCACCACTACTATAGGTAATGTTCAATTTGATGCCACCCGAAATATTAGACTAAATCGTAATTCAAGTATCACTACTAGTAGCGGAAATATTACTTTAAATGCTAGTCAAAACGGGATAAATCAAGGCAATTTTCCAGGAATTTATCTCTTGCCTGGGTCAAAAATACAGTCTGATAGTGGAGCAATTACTCTGCGTGGAACAGGTGGAGACTTAATAACAAGTGCTGGTAATGATGGAATTTATGTACAAAATAGTCAAATCATATCAAACAATGGCTCAATTACATTAACAGGGGTATCTGGAAAAGGAGATGTCAGCACTGGTGTCGAGTTTTCCAATGGTAGAATCATAACAACTGGAACAGGGAATATTACAATTAATGGAGATAGTGCAACCAACAACGGGGACTATGGAGTTTTCCTACGTCGAGGAACGCAGATTATAGCAGCAGGTTCAGGTCAAATTAGCTTAACTGGGACTAATTCCGCTCTTAAATCATATTCTGGAGAAGGAGCGATCTCTTCTATTGTTGCTAACAATAGCGGTCTTACAGGAGATATTACCCTCACTACAGATACTATCGATCTAAGTAATATTCAGTTGCAAGGTACAGGTAACTTAACTTTGCAACCTTTCACACCAAATACAAGTATTGGTATCGGTAATGGTGCGAACGGAACTTTTAATCTTGATAATACTGCAATAGGCAATATTCAAAATGGTTTTAATTCAATTACTATCGGACATACTGATGGTAGCGGTACAATTACTTTTGCTAGTGATGTAACGTTTTTAGATCCGGTGACAGTGCGATCGCCTGTTGGTAATATCGCCGTTAATGGAACAATCACAGGCACAGATAACGCCTCTCTTGTCTTTGATGCCAATTCCATCAACCTCAATGCTGACATCATCACTAATAATCAGCTTTCAGGTACAGCCAATACGGTGAATGTGGGTGCTAACGGCTTAATTCAAAATGGCATTGATGTGGCTGCAAGTGGTGCAAATATCAATATTGCCACAGGAACTTATAATGAGTCAAATGTCAATATCAATAAACCTGTTAATATTTTCTTTAATGGGTTAGGCGCAACAATAGATGGTAATTTAACGACAGATGCAAGTGGTACTGTGGGAGTCTCTGGTATCTTCACAGCCAATGGAAACGATGGTATAAATTTCAGTGATCCTATTAACTTACTGAACAACGTTACACTGACTAGCAATAACATTACCTTCAATGATACAGTTGATGGCGACAATGATTTAACCATTAACGCCAGTGGAAACGTTAACTTAAAAGGGGCGGTGGGTGGAAAAACTGCCTTGAGTAGCGTCACCAGCAATGCTACTAATACCAATGTAGCAAGTAACATCAATACCACAAGTAATATTCAATTTAATAGTGCTGTTAACCTGACTGGCGGTGGTACTAAAACTTTCAACTCTTCTACAGGCAATATCAATTTAAATACAGTTGATGGCAACAGTGATTTAACTCTGAATGCAACTAC
>PWQB01000583.1 GCA_003556955.1 Nostocaceae cyanobacterium CSSed10_463m | reverse complement strand
TGCAGATGTAGCCGTGAGTCAATATATTTTAGAGAAGCTACAAGCAGCTTTGGGTAATCAAGATTTTGCCTATATCAGTGAAGAAACTTATAAATCACAACTGAGTAAAGAATCGCCTGAATGGGTATGGATTATTGATCCTTTAGATGGTACAAGAGACTTTATTGAAAAAACTGGCGAGTATGCCATTCACATCGCTTTAGTTAAAGACAAGCGTCCAGTTTTAGCAGTAGTTGCCATCCCGGAAACCGAAAAGTTATACTTTGCCACAAAAGGTGGGGGTACATTTGTGGAAACCCGCAATGGCTTTGCTCCCATTCAAGTCTCATCAGGTAAGCCAGTGGCAGATTTAACTGTAGTTGCCAGTCGCTCTCACCGCAATGAATCTTTAGATTATTTATTACAAAACTTTCCTTGTCAAAATTACAAATCTGTAGGTAGTATAGGGTGCAAAATTGTCGCTATTGTGGAACAACAGGCGGATGTCTACGTTTCTCTTTCGGGAAAATCTGCCCCTAAAGATTGGGATATAGCAGCACCAGAATTAATTTTAACAGAAGCTGGTGGTAAGTTTACTCACTTTGATAACAGTTTATTGCAATACAATACAGGAGATATTAATCAGTGGGGTGGTTTGCTGGCGAGTAATGGTGAACATCACCCAGAGCTATGTAACACAGCCGAAAAGTTATTAGCACAATTTACAGGGGGTTAATTAATACCTATTTTCAGGTTGGAATTAAATACATGATTATCTAAACTCCCCCTTCCCCCTGCTTCTTCTTGTATACTCACAAAATGTGGTGGATACTATTAATCTGCAAAATCTGGTTCAGGATTATCACGAAAAATGTTGCGCGTTTATCATCTCTTTCTCGGTGCTATTTTATTGGCTTTAACGCCAGTGGGAGTAAAAACTATTCTTCCCCGGTTTTCTCCTGCGGTTGTAGAAAATCCCAGTGCTGTAGCAACAACAACTAAAAGCAGTACTCCTCAAACTACTTCTGCAAAAACTCTCAAGTCGATAGAAGGAAATACTTGGAATCAAATTTTGGGGACAACACCTACCCCCAATGGCTGGAAAATTGCTCCTTGTGATGGAAACGCCCCCCTGCTATGTGTTTCCTCTCAAGCAGAAATTGTGGGTACGGTGGAAATTGGGATTTACCCGGTGAAAGATAATCCCAAATTTCAACAACATCTAACAGATGCGGGTATTCCTCTAGATTCTCAGGTAGATTACCAAAGTCCTGAATACCAAAACAAGTTATTAACAGCACTTAAAGCTTGGGTTGCAGATTTAAACACTACTTTTGTCAAAGATCGCCAAAATACTGATAAAGACCAAATTATTTTTTCCGCCTACCCACCACAACCAGCATCCGTTGGTCAGCTTCAGGGAATACGCTACGGCTTTGTCGGTATCAAGCCAGAGGGTGGAGTCCAAGAAAAACATATTAGTCATGTAGCCTTTGATGGTAAAAATCTCTATGTAATTACCACAGCTTTTGACCCAGACTCCATAACGGGTAAATTTGAGGAATTAGAAAATTTGGCAATTTTTCAACCTTATTTGTCAGCGATCGCAGCTGATTTAAACTTGCCCATTTAACGCGATAATGGAATATCAATCAAAAATTCTGTCCCATGACCAGAAGCAGAATTACAGGTTAACCGTCCTTTGTGTTGGTCAACTACCACCTGATAACTAATAGACAATCCCAAACCCGTCCCACTTCCTACCGGCTTAGTAGTAAAAAATGGGTCAAATATTTTTTGCTGTACCGTTGCTGTCATCCCATAAGCATTATCAGCAATGGTAATTCTCAGGATATTTGCATCTATGAGTTGAGTGGAAATCTGAATTATGGGATTGTCTGTAGTTTTTCCCTGAGTTAATGAATCTTCTAAGGCATCAATGGCATTATTTAATATATTCATAAACACCTGATTCATCTGACTAGCAAAACAAGTAACATTTGGCAATTGAGCGTAATTTTTTATCACTTTAATTTCTGGGAAATTACTCCTTATCTGGAGTCGATGAGCTAAAATCATTAAAGTGTTATCAATACCTTCGTGAATATCTACAGCTTTCATTTGAGCTTCATCGAGGCGGGAGAAATTACGTAAGCCCAAAATTATATTCTTTATTCGTGAACTCCCAGCCTTCATGGAGTTAAGAATTTTTGGTAAGTCTTCTGCAATAAAATCAAGGTCAATTTCTGCGGCTTTCTCAGGGACTAAATTGGAATAGTGAGCATCTTCTTGTTGATAGACATTAATCAAATCTAGTAAATCTTGCATATACTGATTAATATGAGCAATATTGCCATGAATAAAGCTGATGGGATTATTGATTTCATGGGCAATTCCCGCTATCATTTGTCCCAAGGAAGACATTTTTTCACTTTGAATCAATTGAGCTTGGGTACTTTGTAATTCTGAGAGGGCTTGTTGTAAACTTTGATTTTTTTCGTTGAGTTGCTGGGTTCTCTGCTCTACTTTTACTTCTAATTGCTGATTTGCTTGGGCTAAACTGCTATAAAGCATCGCATTCTCTAGAGAAATTGCAGCTTGGGTAATGATGAGTTTGAGAACTTCGACGCGATCGCCTGTAAATGCTCCTGTGGTAAGATGATTTCCGAGATAAATAATCCCCAAAAATTTGCCTTGATTGATAATGGGAATACATAGCAAACTCTGAGGTTGCTGAGTAAGAATATAAGTATCCTCTGCGAGAAATGTTAAAGTTGTGGCATCATCGCTGACGAAGACTTCCAGGGTGCGTTTGACGTATTTAACCAAAGTAATGGGAATATCGTCACTCAACTCTAAGTTAATTGATGGGAAGTTTGTCACCATAGCCGCAGTATTTGCACTAGAAGCAATAGCAGTAACCATTAACTGCAATTCTTCATCTTTTTCCAAAATCAAAGCAGATTTAGACGCTCCCGCATTCTCCATCACAACTTGCATGATAATAGCAAGGAGTTTATCCAGTTCTATTTCCTCAGAAAGTGCTTGAGAAGCTTTGATAACAGTAGCCAAATCTAAAGAGTCGGAAATACTGATTTTAGAGCTAGAATTACTAGTATTTTCATTTTCAGGGAAACTCAATTTTTCTGGTTTGAGTATAGGAGCGAGCAAATGGGGATAGCGTTTTACTAAATCATTAACTTTAGCTTTTGCTCCCCAGCGAGTGTAAGCATAGTAAGCATCAATTAAATAAGTTTGAGCAATTTTTGTTTTTCCCCATTCCAGATAAAATTTAGCTGCTAATTCGTAAGCAAGAGCTTCTTCATTAATAAACTCATGCTCTTGGGCGAGAGCAATAGCTTGATCATATAATTCCATTGCTTGCAGATATTCACCCCTCACCCGATATCTTTCTGCTTCTACTAAATAAAACTTATGCAGATAATTCATCGGTGCATGATCTGCATAGTATTTTAACTGTGCTTGGTTATCTGCTACCTGCTGAAGTAAATTATCTTGCTCATTTTCCACAGTGGGATATATAGCCAAAGCTGTGAGAGAATCATAAAGATAAAAATAAAATATAGGTACGGTTGTTAAACCAGGAGTTGTTGCTAAATGTTTTTTGGCTTGACTACAATTTTCTTGCGCTTGAACAAAGTTCCCAAATAAATAGCAGAGAATTAGCTTATATAAATAATAATAGTAAATTCCATTGAGATCATTGGCTTCTCTTAGCAGTAGCAATGATGTATCCTCATGAAACTTCTCGCCTATTAAACCACAGTCATCATCAGACTTACCTAACAACTTGATAATACTTTGCCAACATATTTGGCAATAGTGCAACATGGTTGCTTGCTTGAAATTTTTGAGTACATGACTGTAGTCTCTAATTTGTTCTTGCAGAATTGTTAATTCCTGACCAATAAAATATGAACATTTACAAATAGCGTCTATAAAGTAGCCAACATATTCAAAATTGCCTGTTTCTAATGCAGTTTGATATCCCTCTAACAAAAGTGGTAAACATTCTCGAATGTGGTACTTCCCATGAAAAACGAAGCTTACTAAAGCATATAATACTTTAGCTTTTATATCTGGCTCATTAAATTTATTGGCTAACTTCAGAGCTAAATTACCAAACTCAACTGCTGCTGCAATATCTTTGTGAATTCCATTTAAAATGATGCCATACCCAGCATAAACTGTAGCAGATAAAGGAGCATTTCCATACTGAATTGAAAACTTAACCTGTGACAAAACAAGTAGTGGGTATAATAAAGGTTTTGCAAGATAAGTCGCACCACTCATACTGAATAAGATACGAATAATTGCTAATTGCTTTGCAGAGGTCATCAACGGTAAGTCGAACAAATCTTCAACGGTTTTACCAGCTAGCAGTGCTGTGGTTTCTGCAAAACTTTTCTCAAAATCACTGGCGCTCGGTGAATCAGGGAAAGTTAGACCCAAATATTGTAAGACTTGCCGAGCGATCGCGATCGCTTCCAACAATCTATTCTGCGATGTATAGACTTGAATTTTGATTTCATAAACTTTCACTTTCTCTAGCAGGGTTTTCGCTCGTTCTAATACTACCTCTGCCAATTGTTCCATCTCCTCAAAATTGCGACCGAGATAGGCTACCTCTGCTGCTGTCTCATACAAAGCCAAAGTTAGCTCATATTGTGTCTCCCAGCTATCATCTGCAAGTAGTTGAATTCCAATATATAAATAATTCATGGCTGAGGGATAAGCCATTGATGCTAAAGCTTTACGTCCAGCCACTAGATTCATTTCAGCCAATTGCTGGCGTTCTGCTGAAAGATTAATTAAAGGTATGGCGATATTAAATTGATTTACCAGATCAAAAATTATATCTTCCCTTTCAGAAGTTGAAGTATTATTTAACAACAACTGCCCAATTTTTAGGTGAATTGACTGTTTTTGTGATTCAGGAATTAAAGCATAAGCAGCTTGTTGTACCCGGTCATGGATAAATTTATATTTAGGTAATTGCTTCTGACTATCTTTGGCGACTAACTGGCTCATTTCACCTTGCAGTAAAACTAGCCCTTGCAATAATGCTGGCCATAAGTCAGAAGCTGTATCTACTGCTAATCGCTCATAGACAATCGCCAGAGTTTTTAAGTCAAATTTGTTCCCTACACAAGCTGCTAACTTCAGAACTTCCTGAGTTGGCATTGGTAGCTTCATTAGTTGAATTGACATAAATTCAACCACATCATCTGTGAGCGCTAATGCCTGTATTTCTGATATTTCATACTGCCAATTACCCTGTTCAAAATTAAATCTAAATAATCCCTCTTTATATAAAACTTTGAGAAATTCATGGATAAAAAAAGGATTGCCTTTGGTTTTAGCAAATACAATTTGTGTCAGTGCAACCGTTCGAGCTTCTCCACAGCATAAACTATCAGCAATTAACTGATTTAAATGACTTTTTTCTAAAGGATTTAAATTAATATAATTAAGAATAGCTCCGTCTTTTTTAATTTCATTAATAGCCAAATATAATGGATGTGCATTGGTAACTTCATTATCCCGATAAGCACCAATAATTAACAGACTGCTCTGATTATCTAGGGCATTCCTTAACGCAAATTCTTCTCTATTATTGCTGGCACTAAGTAACAACTGAATTAATTTCAATGATGTGAAATCTGCCCATTGCAAATCATCGAGAAATATTACCAAAGGATGTTCCTTAGTCATGAAGACTTGGATAAATCTTTGCAATAATAAATTAAATCGATTTTCAGCAGCAGCCCCAGATACTTCTGCAACCTCTGGTTGCTTACCAATAATTAGTTCCAGTTCAGGAATTAGATTAACAATTACTTGACCTTGCGTACCCAATGCCGCCAAAATCATATTTTTCCATTCAGCAACCTCCGCATCTGTTTCTAATAGTATTTGTGCGATTAAATCCCGAAATGCTTGGATAAATCCTGACAAGGGAATCCCCCTTTTAAATTGGTCATATTTTCATTTAATAAAATAACTACGTTGGCGCAAAATTGGTTTATGAATCTCATTAACCACTGCTGTTTTGCCAATACCAGAGAATCCAGTCACCAAAATCATTTCTGTTGTACCACTACTGACACGCTCAAAAGCTGCAAGTAATGTTTCTACTTCTGCATCGCGTCCATAGAGTTTTTCAGGAATCAGGAAACGGTCTGATATATCCTTTTCTCCTAACTCGAAGTTGGTGATATTTTCTGTCTCATCCCACTGCTGGCGGCATTTTTGCAAATCATGTTTGAGTCCGTAAGCACTTTGATAACGGTCTTCGGCATTTTTTGCCATCAGTTTGCTGATGATTAAAGACAGTATAGGCGGAATATTGGGATTAATTTGGCTCGCTGTGGGAGCCTGTTTAGCGATGTGACAATATACTAACTCCATCGGGTCTGTGGTAGTGAAGGGTAACTGACCTGTGAGGAGTTGAAAAAATGTCACACCCAAAGAATAAAAATCACTGCGGTAATCAATACCTCGGTTCATTCGTCCTGTTTGTTCCGGGGAAATATAAGCTAATGTTCCTTCTAAAACACTGGGGTTGATCAGGAATTGAATTTCTCGCGGTAATAGAGTAGCAATACTGAAGTCTATGAGTTTGACTTCCAGAGTGCTGGGGTGAATTACTATATTGGCTGGTTTGATATCCTTATGAATGATGCGATTCCCTTGGAGGGCTTTGCTATCACTATGTAGTCCTTCTAGAGTAGATACTATTTGGATAGCAATCTGAAAAAACTCTCTAATTGCTAAACCATTAAATGGTTGGTGATTTTGCCCAACTACCCAATCCTTAAGCGATATCCCGCCATAGTCCTCCATAACGAGGACATCAGTGTTGTGGTAATTTTCTAAGCTAAAAGGTTTGACTATGCCAGGAATATCAAGGTTTTTGGTGATGGTATATTGATTACGGAACTGGGAAATTTCCCCAAATGTAGGGTGTTCGTTCCGCAACAATTTAATGATCACGCTTTTTTGGTCTTCTTCTCTGATACCTCGATAAACTAGGGTTTTGTTGCCCGAATAGATTTGTTCAGTAATGCGATATCCAGGAATAGTAAATATAGTATTATATAATATTGACATTGCTGCAACGCTCACAGGTATTTTTTCTTCAGCTTAGTATTCTATCGATATACAATATATGCCACATCTCAGCATTTATGCCCAAAAATTTTATATTTGAGACAATTAGCACCACTTCATTAATAAATAATGGATAATTGACTTCTGCAAGTCACACACTCGTTACTTCTAGTCATGGGAGGTTCAATCACGAGGAATGCAGATTTATAGCAAAGTGCTGAGTAAAAACCAAGTAGGGGCGGG
>PWQB01000815.1 GCA_003556955.1 Nostocaceae cyanobacterium CSSed10_463m | reverse complement strand
TGCAAAAAATTGTAGGTTGGGTTGACGTTAGGAAACCCAACATTATTAGTTGCGTTGGGTTGCGCTGCGCTTAACCCAACCTACGTCTAATGCACTATTTTAGCCTTGTCAGTCCACTACTGGACTGACAAGCTTAAAACAGTGCATTAGATTTATGAATAAACAGTCGGTTTTAACCGACTTGAGCTATTAGACAGGGAATTTATTCCCTGGCTCCAAAAGAGATAATGCAACATTTTAAGCTTGCCACGCCACTACGTGTTTGTTCAATAATCAAATAGTAGTCCTATAGCCCTTAATTCAGGACTAAAGTCCTGACTACAAACCTTTAATTATTGACGACGAATTACTTAAAATAAAAGAGAGGACTAAAGTCCTCACTACCAACTTTAATTATTTACGCCGTTGGAGTGATTACTAATCAAGGGCAAAATACTATTAATTTATCAGGAGCATCCCAATTTCTGAGGAATAAGGCATTTTTTGTGGGACTTCGCAAGTCTTAATACTAGACTTATTCATTAGCTTGAGTCTAGTAACTATAATAATAATAGAGCATAAAATTTAAAATATGCGTAGCAATTAAGGGCAGTACAGGAGCAAAAGTTGCTGTGATTCAAGCAATACATACCAAAGTTAAAGGGAGAGCCAGATACAAAGTTAAACAACTTTATCGTTCACTATCTTTAGCAAGATATTTGGAGCGATCGCTTGCCAATGACCCAGAAATATTGGATGTTTCGGCTAATTCATTAACAAGTAATATCCTAGTTTGTTTTACAGCTAAAAATAGTTGGCATCAAATCGGTTTGATAATTGAGCAAGCTGTCAAAGATTATCAGAAAAATCCTAGTTTAGCTCAAACCGAAAACCTGCCCAAATTTGTCACAAATCAGCATTTCCAAGGGCAAAAAAGCAATAATTGGCACTTAATCACAGCAGATACAGTTATAGATACATTAAATTCTGCCAAAACAACAGGATTATCTAGTGAATCCGCTAAAATAAACCTGATTAAATATGGTGATAATGTTTTATCTGCAATCCCAACCCGTTCCTCGGCAAATATTTTAATTGACCAGTTTAAATCTTTGCCAGTGGCTTTACTGATGGGGGCGGCCGGAATTGCCCTTCTGACTGGCGGTATAATAGATGCGGTGGTGATTATGGGCGTTGTTGGTCTGAATGCGGTAATTGGATACACCACAGAAAGCCAATCAACAAAAATTATTCAATCTCTGCAAAATCAAGAACAAAGTTTAACTTGGGTAATTAGAGACAGTCAGCAAATGGAAATTCCTACAGAAAATGTGGTGGTAGGAGACATTCTATTACTCAAGTCTGGTATTTATATCACAGCAGATGCCCGACTGATTACAACTGATAACTTGAGTGTAGACGAATCTGCCCTGACTGGCGAAAGTATCCCCACAACAAAAACTACAGCGCCTCTGTCTGATGACAATATTCCCTTAGCTGACCACCTGAACATGGTCTATAAGGGGACTTTTGTGACTGGTGGTCAAGGATTGGCGGTGGTTGTGGCCACAGGTCAATTTACCGAAATGGGCAAAATTCAACAACTGGTGAATCAGGCCATCTCTACAGACACTCCCCTAGAAAGACAACTAGATGAGGTGGGAAGTCAACTGGTTTTACTCGGTATGGGAATTTGCAGTTTTGTCTTTGGTTTGGGAGTGTTGCGGGGATATGGTTTATTGACAATGATGCAATCATCTATCTCTCTAGCTGTAGCTGCGGTTCCTGAAGGTTTACCCACAATTGCAACTACTACCCTAGCTTTAGGTATCCGTGAAATGAGGAAAAATAATATCCTGGTTCGCAGTCTCAGCGCGGTGGAAGCTTTGGGTTCTGTGCAGACAATTTGTTTGGATAAAACCGGGACAATTACTGAAAATAAAATGTTAGTGGTAGAAATCCGCACAACTACCCAAGAAATTACAGTAGAGTCAGAAAATATTAACCCTTATACCAATGATGAACTATTAAAGCTGTTGCATATATCGGTTCTCTGCAATGAAAGTGAGGTTAGTCAACAGGAGAATGGTGAGTATGTGGTTACAGGTTCGCCCACGGAAAATGCTTTGATTAATTTAGCAATTAGCGCTGGGGTGGATGTCATAGAACTGAGGCAAAAATATCAACTGCTAGAAACCAATTTGCGAACCGAAAACCGTAACCTCATGAGTACAATTCATGAGATTGACAATTATCATAAATTGATTGCAGTTAAAGGTAATCCCGCCGAAATGATTGAGATATGTCAATGGTGGATGAAAAATGGCAAAGTTGTGCCTTTAACAGCAACAGATAGACGGGAAATTGAAATTCAAAATGATCGTTTGGCAGGAAAAGCACTCAGAGTTTTGGGGGTAGCCTACAGCCATATTGATCATTATCATAACGGCAATAATTATGAAACCAACCTGATTTGGCTGGGTTTAGTAGCGATGAAAGATCCCATTCGAGGAGGTGTGAAAAAATTAATTGGGGAGTTTCATCAAGCTGGAATTGACACAGTGATGATGACTGGAGATCAAAGTTCCACTGCTTATGCGATCGCCCAAGAATTAGAATTGAGTCGCAATGACCAACTAGAAATTCTCGATGCCACTAACCTTGATCATCTCACACCAGAGGCACTAATTACAGTCAGCGACAAAGTAAATGTTTTTGCCCGCATCAGTCCTAGTAATAAACTGCAAATAGTCCAGGCTTTGCAAGCAGCTGGAAAAGTCGTAGCCATGACCGGCGATGGTATTAATGATGCACCAGCCCTGAAGGTGGCACAAGTGGGTGTAGCAATGGGTAAAGACGGAACCGATGTGGCGCGTGAAGTTGCAGATATTGTCCTCGAAGATGACAGACTAGAAACGATGATCATTGCAGTCAGTCGCGGGAGGACTATCTATAACAACATTAGAAAATCTGTGCATTTCCTCTTGTCCACCAACCTCAGCGAAATCATGGTCATGACTACCGCTACAGCAGCTGGTTTAGGCGAACCCTTGAATGCTATACAACTGCTGTGGCTAAATTTAGTTAGTGATATTTTTCCTGGATTATCCCTAGCAATGGAAGCACCAGAACCTGATGTCTTGAGTCAACCACCTCGTAATCCTGATGAATCTATCATCAAAAACTCTGACTTTGGCAGAATTATCTTTGAGTCAGCCACAATATCGGTGAGTACCCTAGCCGCATACAGTTATGCCATCCTCCGATATGGTATCGGGGCGCAAGCTAGCACAGTGGCTTGTATGACCCTAACAACAGCGCAATTATTGCATACCATTAGCTGCCGTTCTGAAAACCACAGCATATTTAGTCAAGAGAAACTACCCAATAATCCTTACTTAAATGCTGCTATTACAGGTTCTTTTGCGATTCAACTCTTAGCTGTAACCATCCCCCCATTGAGGAACCTATTAAAGATTACCCCCATTAGTCTGATAGATACTGCTGTCATTGGCAGTGGTGCTTTATTGCCCTTTTTAATCAATGAAGGTACAAAAACAGGCGATAAAATTCCACAAGAAAAGTTGAACGCAGATGGACGCAGATTAACACAGATAAATATGGAATAATCAAGGAATTTCAGGATTATGTGCAGCATCACCTAAAATTGGTATTAGGGTGGAGTAAATCCAAAGTTGATTGAAATGCGATCGCATCAACGCCAATCAGGTAGAAGAAAATCTTTCTGAAGCAGAGACTAAATTGCAGTCAGAACCATCGCAACTTAGTCCCGAAAATGATAGTTTTTCTGATAGAATATAATTCTGTTTCTATGTTGATTGTGGTTGTCGTTCTGAAGCTAGGCGATCGCAATATAAAGCCCAGACTACCCCAAATAAGCCACTCAGGGAACCAGCGATCGCAGCTGTGACACCCCACCCCAAAGGCCCAGTCCAGTTAGTAATTTCCTTCAAAATAGCCGTACTAGCTTTAGTCACTATATAGGCTGTCCCGGTGGCGCTGACCGTCACTAAACCTAATTCAGCCAAAATATCTAAAAGACCTTGACGAGATAAATCTTCCTGAAAATAAATTTTCCAAATGCTGATATACATGAGGATATCAGAAGCCGTGAGAATCAACTGTCTAGGAATTTCCCCTCCTGGAGTTGGTGCAGCTGAAGCAGTACCGCTACCTATAGAATAAGTAGCGATCGCTAAAACAGCCTCTAACCTTTTTTTGCCGATATCACTCACAGTTTTCTCCTATAACTGCACTCCTCATCTAGGATAGACCCTTACCTCACCGAGTGGAAACCTAACCCCCCAACCCTAACTTGAAGAAGTCGGGGATCTATGTTTGTGTTCTAGAGATTTTCTTTATTTATTCTGATGCGGAATCTTCACCGTAAAAGTTGTTCCCACACCTACAGCACTTTTCATCGTAATTTCACCTTGATGTCGTTCCACACATTTTTTCACAACAGGTAAACCCAAACCAATACCAACAATATTTTCCACATTTTGACATCGATATAAAAGCTCATAAATTTTTGGTTGTTCCTCTGGCGGAATACCTATACCTTCATCTATTACCTGAAAAACTATATATTCAGCTTCAGAATTTAGAATTAAATATATATGACCACCAGCAAAGGAATATTTAATAGCATTCAATAGTAAATTACTCAGAATAGAGTACAGCAGCTTTTCATCTATATTCGCACGAAAACACTGCCCATAATTCCTGAATTCTATAACATGGGATGTAGTGCCAAAAAGCTGTAAATCTTCTACCAAATTCAAACAAAAATTTTCTACATTAATCAATTGAGGTGTATAATCTAGTTTATCCGCTTCAGCCCTAGTTAAAGTTAATATATCCGTTAATAAATGATTCATTAATTTAGCTGAAGACTGAATCCGGTAGAGATTTTTTACCTGCTGCTCATCTATCACGTCCTTGAGAGTTTCACTTAACAACTGCGAAGACAGCAAAATAATACTCAAAGGTGTACGGAACTCATGAGAAATCATCGCAAACAAGCGCAGTTTTAACTCACTAAATTCTTTTTGTTGAGCCAGAGAAACTTCTAAAGACTCAATTTGATCGTGTTTTACCCATTGACGATTCAGGATAACACATAAACTAGAAATAACAGCAAGACTTAAAATTGTCCCCAGTATTTCTATCCAAATTCTGACATTAATACTATCATGAGATTGATCTAGTGTCTTTCTGAGATAACTTTGTTCCTCAGCTTTAATTTCTGCTATCACTGGCCGCATTTCTTCCCTAAGTTTAACACTACGCTGAGTAATATCATTTTGCATTTGTAATGCAGTTTGATCTATTTGATAAAGTTCTATAGATTCTTCTAAAAGAGCTAATCTTTGATTTACTAATAAATTCAACTGGGAAAATCGCTGTTGTTGACTCAAACTAGGATGTATCTGTTCCTCTAACAGCTTAAGTTCAGCTTGCATATTTGCTACTTCATTTTGATGACGATGTAAATCTTGACTGCTTCCTAAAAATATATAGCCTCTCCGGGCTGATTCGGCGGCTGTCATCGACGCATAAAAGTTAGTCAAAGTATTCAGGGTTTGATAAGTCTGCTGGACTCTATCAGCCCCCTGTTTAATTTCATTTGTGTTCTTAAATGAAGCGAAGGTAACTACACCCATCAGCAACAAAATTAAACCAAACCCGCCAATTATCGATTTTCCAGAGAAAGACCATTTCATGAATTTTTGTTTCATACAATTGGTGAAAAAATAACTCGTTTAATCGTTATAATTACAATCGCTTACAGTTTAATTGTTGTAATTAAGTTCGTAGTAAGGGCTAAGACCCTGACTGATTTGAGGACTAAAGTCCTCACTACAAACCTTTAATTTTTACTAAATAAAGGATATATTATGCGAATTCTTGCAGTTGAAGATGATATCCAACTGGCGGAAGTTCTAACAGAAGCTTTAAGTAGAAGACAATATGTAGTAGATGTTGCTAAAGACGGCGAAGCTGCTTGGAACTCAGCCGAATCGATGAAATATGACTTGGTGCTACTGGATATCACACTGCCGAAATTAGATGGTATCAGGTTTTGTCAACGTTTACGCACTGCTGGCGCAAGTCATCCTGCACATCGCAATTGTGGCGCACCAGTGTTAATGTTAACTGCTCGTGATACTGTGGCTGACAAGATAGCTGGCTTGGATGAAGGAGCCGATGATTATGTGGCTAAACCGTTTGATTTAGAAGAGTTAATGGCTCGGATACGTGCTTTACTCAGACGCGGGAGTTCTGCAAGTACAGTCAGTCTATCTTGGGAAAATTGCACCTGAATTCTAGTACTTATGAGGTTATTTATGATGGTCATCCTTTAACATTAACACCAAAAGAATACGCAACTTTAGAATTATTGGTTGCTAATGGCAGAAGGGTATTGAGTCGTTCTAGCATTATTGAGCAGGTTTGGTCTGTGGATGATTCACCGGTAGAGGAAACTGTCAGGTCTCATATTAAATGTCTCCGGCAGAAACTCAAAGCTTTAGGTGCGCCAGAAGATTTTATTCAAACAGTTCATGGACTGGGTTATCGCCTCAAATAGTAATCATTTCTTTGTCTGTACAATTACTGTTTGAGTTTGTATTTAATAATATGTAAAAAAATACGTGCTGTTTCTACACAAATTCTACACAAATTCTGCACAGTGATTACATATATAAGTTATATAATGCGATTCGCACAGATAAAGGTCAGGTAAAAACCTGAATTACTGAACTAAGAGACGAATTGTGAATGAAATGGCAAGATTCATATCATGGTTGGTTAATTGAGTTAATACTATTACCTGAAGGTTATGCATTTAAGTGTTGGATGCCAGATGAGCAAATAGGAGTTAGCAATAACCAGATTTATCCGGGATTATATCAAGCTATTAGGGCAGGAAGGAAAAGAGCAAAGCTAGAATCTGCAAGTTTGGCGCTGATTTGTTTTTTAAATGACTCTTATCAGAACTGTCATCTTAGTCATGAAGAATATATAGCTCTGGTAAATTCAATTTATGAATTTACTACCTCAGCGAGTAAATTTACAAATCAAGACTTTTAAATTCAGCCGATGAATCATCATTTTTTTAGTTTCGACCAAAACGTAAGTCATCAAGTGACAAATTCCAGTAATCATCTAAACTGTGGGGAATTACACTGGGTTTATCCGATAAAACTAGATCGTGGCAGTGGTAGATAATCTTTGCTGTCTAGGTAATTCGTAATTCGTAGTTCGTAGTTCGTAGTTCGTAATTACGAGTTGCTGCCTTGCGGCTTGGTAACCAGACACTTTGTATAAATATAAATTCTAACTACGAAGTGTCTTTT
>PWQB01000506.1 GCA_003556955.1 Nostocaceae cyanobacterium CSSed10_463m | reverse complement strand
TAATTACCTAAGAATTGTAGACGAGGAAAGCGATCGCGTAATCCACGATAAATTTAAGATGGTGGGTTACGTATCGTCCTACCCCACCCTACAAATTGAGGATTTTTTCCTTTAACTACATCTGTCGTCTGTTTTTTGAACTCAAGCGGATTTGACATACTCCCCCGCATAAATGACGGGGGATTCTGGGTTCAGACAGCAATTGCAGGCGTAGCCCGTCTTATATCGCCTCGCCCAATGGACAACGCCCTGCCCATGAGGTGTTTACCCCGGAATTTTACTTCGCGCCAGCGAACAATTTTATTGTATCACCACCGAATAAATTCGGTTATTCGCTTATATCCCCCGAATAAAATTCAGGGGGCTTTACGCATCACAAATCGTAAAAAATCGGGATGACTGGATTCGAACCAGCGGCCCCTTCGTCCCGAACGAAGTGCGCTACCAAGCTGCGCTACATCCCGCCACAGTAAACTCCCAATTATTATATCATAAGCAATCATAAATTATCAGAATGTGCTGATTATTTAGAGCTTTGCTTGCTAGGATGAGATTTGTATAACTTCATCAGAGCCGATTGTGACTGTTAAACCAGACTGGTTGCGAGTAAAAGCGCCTCAGTGGGAGCGCGTTGGTAACGTCAAAGAAATTTTACGGGATTTAGCACTCAATACAGTTTGCGAGGAAGCATCCTGTCCTAATATTGGTGAGTGCTTTCAAGCCGGTACTGCGACATTTTTGATTATGGGGCCGGCTTGTACCCGTGCTTGTCCTTACTGTGATATTGACTTTGAGAAAAAACCCCAACCTCTAGACCCCACAGAACCCGCACGACTGGCTGAAGCTGTGCGCCGAATGCAACTCAATCATGTGGTGATTACTTCTGTAAACCGAGATGATTTACCTGATGGTGGGGCTTCTCAGTTTGTGCGGTGTATTACAGCCGTGCGGAGTGTCTCACCTCAAACCACAATTGAAGTGCTAATTCCTGATTTGTGTGGTAATTGGAATGCTTTAGAGATAATTTTACAAGCTGCGCCAGAGGTACTTAATCACAATACAGAAACAATTGAGCGCTTGTATCGTCGGGTGCGTCCCCAAGGTAACTATCAGCGCACTTTGGAATTACTCAAGCGATCGCGCCAAATAGCACCTTGGGTATACACTAAATCAGGGATCATGGTCGGACTAGGTGAAACTGATGCCGAAATTCGCCAAGTCATGCAAGATTTACGCTCTGTAGACTGTGATATTTTGACTATTGGGCAGTACCTGCAACCCAGTCAAAAACACTTGCAAGTTAATGACTTTATTACCCCCGAACAGTTTGCAGCTTGGCAAGTATTTGGTGAAGAAATCGGATTTTTACAAGTTGTTTCTTCTCCATTGACAAGAAGCTCATATCATGCTGAACAAGTCAGGGAATTAATGCAACGTTACCCCCGTCGGGTGAGTACTGAGACGAGATAAATCGCATACAAGGGAGCGGGGAGACGCGATAAATCGCGTCTGTACAAGGGAGTTATTAGTAATAAGTAATGATAGCGGTGCAAGAAACTACCATAGCGATTTTAGGTGCAGGTGCGTGGGGTATAGCTTTAGCAGATTTGGCAAGTGCAAACGGCCATAAAGTGCGTGTGTGGTCACGGCGGGGAATAGTAAATCTGGAAACAGTACTACAAGATGCCCAAATCATCTTGTCGGCTATCTCGATGAAAGGGGTGAGTGAGGTCGTCTCTCAAGTCAAATCTTGCCCCATTTCTCCGCAAACAATTTTTGTCACGGCTACAAAAGGTTTAGATCCCCAAACTACCTGCACACCTTCGCAAATTTGGCAAACAGCATTTCGGGATCATTCTATAGTGGTTTTATCTGGGCCAAATTTATCAAAAGAAATTCAACAATCATTACCAGCTGCGACGGTAGCAGCCAGCAATAACACTGCTGCGGCTGAATTTGTACAAGAAGTATTTTCTTCTCCTCGCTTTCGCGTATATACCAATCCTGATCCTCTAGGGGTAGAACTAGGGGGAACATTAAAAAATATAATTGCGATCGCAGCTGGTGTATGTGATGGCTTACATCTAGGAACCAATGCTAAAGCCGCTTTAGTTACCCGTGGACTCACAGAAATGGTGCGTATTGGCCAGAGTTGGGGCGCAAAGACGGAAACATTTTATGGTTTATCAGGTCTAGGAGACTTGTTAGCAACTTGCAATAGTCCTCTGAGTCGCAATTACCAAGTTGGTTACCAAATGGCTGTTGGTCAAACCCTGACAGAAATTCTGGACAACCTACCAGGAACTGCTGAAGGTGTCAACACTTGCCAAGTGTTAGTACAACGAGCCAAAAACCATAACATTGCTATTCCGATTACTGAGCAAGTTTATCGCTTACTCCAAGGTGAAGTCACAACCAGACAAGCACTAGAGGAACTGATGCTTAGAGATACCAAGCCAGAGTACAACTATTAGCCGTTAATGGGAGTTTAATGGCGCTTTCTCCGTGTATACTAACTAAATTATGACAACTTGTCACTTCTAGTTATTCCTCAATAATCCCTAGGAAAAAAAATAATAAATCGTCAGGATATTACTTTCATCCCATGTAGATATGACTATACCAATGATAAACATGATTTTTACTGAGCAATGTTTATACAAATTACCGACGCGAAGATAAAAACTTATCCCCGTTGAAATACTAACCAGTACAGTACGGACTAAACAGGCATCCCATTTTTAAAAGTTCAGAATGCCAACATACCAGCCTTTTGACTTTTGACTTTTGACTTTCGCCCTGTGATCCTAATTACTGTGCAATGTAAAGCCTAAATATAGATTTGAATAGCTATTGGTTCAATTCAAACGCTCAACCGATGCAATTCGGTATTAGTGTAGGAAAATTTCAGTATGTTTTCTTAAAGAATAATTACTGAAAACCTCAACCGTGTTATTTCATCTTGAATCACGGGAACAATAGCAACAGTTAATTAGCTGACCGTAATCTATTGTTACCTGGAGCCATTGAGACGATCCTTATGCCAGCAACATCTTTTTACGCAGATGCGGCCTCCAACATCAAAAAGTCCCGCCAGGCTTTGGATGAAGAATTGATTATCGATGATGCTGAGTTATCAGCAGACGATATCCAAGAATTGGAAGTAGCTGCTGTTGATCCTGCTAACTTTGCAGCCAACACGAACCGTCGGAGTACAGACTTAGTACGTCTATATCTTCAGGAAATTGGGCGAGTTCGGCTTTTAGGGCGCGATGAAGAAGTTTCCGAAGCCCAAAAAGTCCAACGTTATTTACGGATGCGGACTGTACTTGCCAATGCTGCAAAGCAAGGAGATGAGGTAGTTGCACCATTTCTGTTGTTAGTTCAAGTTCAAGAGCGTTTGACATCTGAACTGGGACATCGCCCTTCTTTAGAAAGGTGGGCTACCACTGCTGGTATAGAACTGGTGGATCTCAAACCCACTTTAGCAAATGGCAAACGTCGTTGGGCAGAAATTGCTAAATTAACAGTTGCAGAACTAGAGCAAGTGCAGTCTCAAGGACTTCAGGCTAAAGAACACATGATCAAGGCAAATCTGCGCTTGGTAGTGTCCGTTGCTAAAAAGTATCAAAATCGCGGTTTAGAATTATTAGATTTAGTTCAAGAAGGAACTTTAGGCTTAGAAAGAGCCGTAGAGAAATTTGACCCGACTAAGGGGTATCGCTTTAGTACTTACGCTTATTGGTGGATTCGCCAGGGAATTACGCGAGCGATCGCCACTTCTAGTCGTACAATTCGCTTACCTGTTCATATTACAGAAAAGCTGAATAAAATTAAGAAAGCTCAACGCAAAATTGCTCAAGAAAAAGGTCGCACTCCCACCTTAGAAGATTTAGCAGTTGAGTTAGAAATGACACCAGCCGCAGTCCGGGAAGTGTTGCTCAGAGTACCACGTTCTGTTTCTTTAGAAACAAAAGTTGGTAAAGATAAAGACACTGAGTTGGGGGAATTACTGGAAACAGACTGTGTAACCCCAGAAGAGATGTTAATGCGAGAATCTTTACAAAAAGACTTGCATAGCCTATTGGCAGATTTAACCAGCCGTGAGCGGGATGTCATTCTCATGCGCTTTGGTTTGTCAGATGGTCATCCTTACTCCTTAGCCGAAATTGGTCGCGCTCTTGATTTATCCAGAGAACGAGTCCGTCAAATCGAATCTAAAGCTTTGCAAAAGCTCCGCCAACCCAAACGACGCAACCTGATCCGCGATTATTTAGAATCCCTGAGTTAATCATGAGTCGGTTGTTCTGGGCATTCGACAGTCTTCAATCACAGCAAATATCTAAGAGGTTTAATCATCTCTTAGATATGCGACTGTCGAACTGAGAATTAAAAATCTTTTCAGTTGATATTAAAAAATTATTCTGAATTATAAAGTGTAGGTTGAAAGCCCTAGAGAAAGAGCAACGTAGTTGCAATTTTCGGGCTTTAGATCGGGGATAAAAACCACGATACAGGGTTTACCCTGCCGTGATACAAAATGGTAAAATTGAGAACGTGGAGGGGTAATCAACCACATTAAAAACCCTACACTGCTTAACAGCAATCTGTACCTTGACAATTGAAGATATGGGGTTCTATTCCATAGTTCTAGTTTCTTGCCCAGGAATAGGTAAAATCTACATGGGAACTAGACGGCACAGAATTTAACCAAACAAATTATTGGAGCAATCCAACTACCGAGGGGCACTCGGAAAGTTAACGCTTGAGGAGAGAACCACCTATGGGTTAGATACCGCAAGGGGTCTAATCTAAGTGGACTCGTTGAACCAAGAATCTTCGTGTCTTTAGACCGGAGAGTGTCAATTAGTAATACTTCGCAACAAGACATGATTGTTGCAAATTGCCCCCAAAATTTGTTATATTCTCAACTAATAGGCTTTGTTGAGAAAAATTAGTATGACTGTTTACACATCTACTTCACTCAAGGCAGAACTGAATGATCGAGGTTGGCGTTTAACTCCCCAGCGCGAAACAATTTTACACATTTTTCAAGAACTTCCACAAGGGGAACATCTCAGTGCTGAGGATCTTTATCATCGACTAGAAAGTGAAGGGGAAGGCATCAGTCTTTCCACTATCTATCGGACGTTGAAATTGATGGCACGCATGGGGATTTTGCGGGAATTAGAACTGGGAGAAGGACATAAACATTATGAAATCAACCAGCCCTACCCCCATCATCACCACCATTTAATTTGTGTGAAATGTAACGCGACCATTGAGTTTAAAAACGACTCAATTTTAAAAATCGGGGCAAAAACCGCTCAAAAAGAAGGATTCCACCTGCTGGATTGTCAAATGACAATCCATGCAGTATGTCCTAAATGTCAACGATCTCTAATGCCTTTGTAGTCACTGAATGAAATTAAAAGCGTCCGCTTCTAATATCTCTGAGACTAATTCCGTAAAACTCTTGGGCTTGCTTAATGGCTCTTTTGGTTTCCTCTGCCATGACACCATTGAGACTGCCATGATAGAAACCTTGGTCTTGTAGTCGCCTTTGGATTTCTAAGACACTAAATTCACCTGGGGAAGCAGTGTTAATAACGCTATGTAACTTAGCTCTGGTGGTAGGATCAGCGACACCACTAGTAGCTAAGTAATTAGCCGCTTGAAACCGACGTACAGCATCCGCAGTATTGGAACCAAAGTATCCACTTGCTGTGCCATTTAGATAGCCGGCTTTAAGCAAATGTTCTTGTAGCAATCTTACTGCTTCACCCCGATGTCCTATACTGAGATTGTCTGTATTCACTGTCTGTCGGCGAGGGGTTTCTTCTCCGCCCACACCAACAGGGGGTAATTTGCTGGCTGTGGCGGGGCCGACAACGCCATCTACTTCTAATTGATGAGCCGCTTGGAACCGCTTGACAGATTCTTCAGTAATGGGGCCAAATACCCCAGTAGCGTTACCAGAATAGAAACCTGCAATTCTAAGCCGTTCTTGTAACAGCCTGACTTCTTCCCCCTCATCGCCTTTAACCAAAAAGTTAGAACTACGGCGTGTATTTTGAGTTGCTACAGGACTAACTGTTGTCGTTGTGAGACTAGCAGGGGTGGCTTTTGGTGGTTGCGGTGAATTACTTATATCAAGTGTGGCAAATACTGTACTGGCAGGAGTCAGTGTTGGCAGTTGTATATTGTTAGCCGTGATTGTTGGCACTTCTGTATTGGCATAACTTACCTGTGGTGTCTGTAAGTTTTCTAATTTTTGCCTTGTATTGACTCCCACAATGCCATCAACTGCTAAACCATGAGCGTGTTGAAAACGCCGTACAGCATCTTCTGTAGAGAAATCATAGACTTCTGTAATACTACCTCCATAAAAGCCTGCTTGTTGCAACTGTTGTTGCAGAGTTCTCACCGAAGGCCCCTGATCGCCTCGCTCTAGAGCTAAAACACTGCTCACAGAACTAAGAATAGACAAAGCGATCGCTAGGGGTAACAAATGCTTCCACGCTCTACTAGAAAAGCGTTTCCAGTCTGGTGCAGATGCTTGAGTCAATAAAGCACCCAGAGACACCAATTCACTGGATGTATTATTTTCATAGGCATCAGCTAAATGCAAATACGCAAGGTTATCCATATTTGTTTCCTACACCAATTATTTTTCTTCTATGGTCGCTTCAGCTTGATGTACTAGATTTCGCAAATTCTCTAATGTCTGGATATTTACATCCTGCCATAAATTACGCTGGTGTGCTTCTAATAATTTTTCAGCAATATCACGCATTGCCCAAGGATTTTTATCTTGGATAAATTCACAAACCACAGGATCTAGTAAATAGGCTTTTGTCACACCCTCATACATATAATCTTCCACACATTGGGCTGTAGCATCGTAGGCAAATAAATAATCTACCGTGGCGGCCATTTCAAATGCACCTTTATAACCGTGACGCATCATACCTTCAATACATTTGGGGTTAACTACACGAGAACGATACACCCGTGCAATTTCTGATTTGAGTTCACGAACCCGTGGTTGCTCTGGATTAGAGTGATCACCAAAATAGGTTTGAGGATTTTTTCCCTGAAGCGATCGCACTGCGGCGGTTAAACCACCTTGAAACTGATAATAATCATCAGAATCGAGGATATCGTGTTCCCGGTTATCTTTTTCATGGCGGCGATTCACGGTGCGGATCCCGAAACGCTGATCGATACGAGCGGGCCGGGCCTGGTGTTTGTGGTCTTCCCCCAGATCCTCAGCGAACTGCCCGGCGGAGCTCCGGCCACCATTCTTTTCGGCACGGCTTTTTTCCTGCTGCTGGCCATCGCCGCCCTCACCTCGGCCATCAGCCTGCTGGAAGTGGTCACGGCGCATTTCATCGATGATTGG
>PWQB01000750.1 GCA_003556955.1 Nostocaceae cyanobacterium CSSed10_463m | reverse complement strand
CAATACTGTTCGGTTAAGCAAATTCGTGAGCCGAAAACCCTTGTAGAGACGTTCCATGGAACGTCTCTACATTCCTTAACCGAAAGGTATTGGAATCCAGTCTACTTTAGTAGACTTTTGCTATTAGCCATGAACTTTAGTTCTTGGCGGAATATGGATTCAGCGTCAGAATTTCCGACTTGTGTGTACACCGTAGCGTCGGTAAGAAGAGGGGAGAGTTTGACTGTTATTTAATTGACAGACACTGGTGTAACTCCGGCCAAATCTAAAATTGGCGCAATTAAATCTTCCCGTTTTACAGCCATGATATGGACACCCTGGCATAATTGTCGTGCAGTCTGTACTTGTTCAGCAGCAATTTTCATTCCTTCTTCTAGAGGATCTGTTGCTGTTGCTAATCTATCAATCATCTGTTGAGGAATATTTACACCAGGAACACACCGATTAATAAATTGGGCATTTTTTGCTGATTTCAACAGAAAAATCCCTGCTAAAATTGGTTTTTGATAATTAACGGCTACGGTGTCCATAAATTTTTCTAGCCGTTCAAAATCTGTAATCATCTGACTTTGGAAAAATTGCGCTCCGGCTTCAATTTTACGTTCAAATCGCTTTTGTAAACCTGACCAACTGGCAGACTGCGGATCTACAGCTGCACCAGCAAATAAATCAGTCGCCCCATCTGGAAAAGGCTTTTCATTATCATCAACGCCCTGATTCAGCTTCCGAATTAGTTGCAACAGGCGCACAGATTCCAAATCAAACACGGGTTTAGCATGAGGATGATCACCAACTTTCACCGGGTCACCAGTCAAAGCTAAAATGTTGCGGATACCCAACGCATGAGCGCCCATTAAATCAGCTTGTAAACCAATTCGATTGCGATCGCGGCAAGCAACTTGACAAATCGGCTCAATGCCATTTTGTAACAAAATTGCTGAGGCTACTAAAGAAGACATCCGCAATACGGCGCGGCTACCATCGGTAATATTGACAGCATGAACCCTCCCCTTAAGGGTCGCCGCCATTGAAATCATGAGTGTGACATCTACCCCCTTCGGGGGTGCTACCTCGGCGGTAACTAAAAATTCGCCTGCTTGCGCGGCGCGACGAAAAGAATTTAAAACTTTGGGATTTTGGGTATCCTGCATAACATTAATGTTTCGGTTTCCTTAAAGGCTATAACGAATTATGCCTAAAAGCGAAACCTTTACACAGGGAGAGAGTAGCCCAAGGCAGTTTTTACCTGTGTCAGAGTTTGATTAGCGATCGCCTCAGCCTTTTCCCTTCCTTCCCGCAACACCGAGTTAAGATAAGCTTGATCTTCTATTATTGCCTGATATTTTTCTTGTATGGGTTTTAAAGCATTAATTGTCGTTTCCGTCAATAATGGCTTAAATTGTCCCCAACCCATATCTTGACATTCTGCGACGACCTCTTCCTTCTTTTTCCCAGACAGCAGCATATACAGAGTTAACAAATTGTTACACTCTGGACGTTCTGGATCATCGAAAGTCAAACCCCGAACCTGATCAGTTTTACAGCGCTTAATCTTATATTGAATCTGTTCTGGTGGGTCTAGTAAATTAATCCGGCTTAAATCCGAAGGATCAGACTTCGACATTTTGCGCGTACCATCCGCCAAACTCATTACCCTTGCGCCTTCCTTACGAATTAAAGGCTCTGGTAACTTAATCACAGGCTGTTTAGGCTGACCAAATTGGTGATTAAATCTGTTAACAATATCTCTTGTCAGTTCCAAATGTTGCTTTTGGTCTTCACCCACTGGCACTTTATCAGCTTGATACAGCAAAATATCAGCAGCCATCAGCACAGGATAGTCCAACAAGCCGACATTGACATTTTCACCCTGCTTAATCGCCTTCTCCTTAAACTGAATCATGTCTTGCAACCAGTTTAAAGGTGTAATGCAATTAAACAACCAAGTAAGTTCACTGTGGGCAGAAACGTGAGATTGCACAAAAATAGTAGAATGATTTAAATCCAGACCACAAGCCAGATAAAGCGCCACCAGGGTATATGTATCAGACGCTAATCGTTTGGGGTCATGTGGGACTGTAATCGCGTGCAAATCAGCCACGAACAGGTAATTATCGTATTCGCTCTGACCTTCTACCCAGTTGCGAATGGCTCCTAAGTAGTTACCCAGATGGTAATTACCTGTTGGTTGAACTCCAGAAAGAATACGCTGCTTGCCCATAAATTTCAACTTAATTTATCTCAAATCCGCCCTCTATAAAGTGGCGATTACAAAACTCATTCAATTTTGACACTTTCTCGGACAACTGGCTGTTAAGTGATGATTTTTATCTCAAGTATTTTGGACAGTACGCTGACAAAAATAGATGTTTTGACGATGAGGTATGCTTGATATATTGTAGACAATATGTCACACTTGGCCAGACGTTAATATCAAGTATCCAATGCAAGGAACACAACTTGACCTTTTTCCACATCAGAATGAGCATAATCCTATCAAAAAGCCAAAACAGCCAAAGTTAGGACGTTATCAGCGTATTCAGCGCGAACTAGATAGAGATAATTCCGATCAATATAAGACATTTGTTGATATTAGTTCTGTATCAAGTTTATTATCTAAATATACTTTTGTGGATCTATTTTGTGGTGCGGGGGGAATTACACAAGGCTTATCCCAAGCTGGATTTACACCATTAGCTAGTGTAGAAATTAGCCCAATTGCTTCTGCTACTCACAACAAAAATTTTCCAAAATGTCATCACTTTTGTGGAGATATTGAACAATTTTATCCCCAAGATTGGCTGCAACAAATTGGCTCACCTGAAGTAAATGTTGTTGTTGGTGGTCCACCATGTCAGGGATTTTCAGTAGCCGGAAAGCGTGACCCCAAAGATCCACGTAATAGGTTATTTTATGAATTTGTCCGTGTAGTTTCAGAAATCCGACCTTGGTATGTAGTGATGGAAAATGTACCAGGTATTTTGACAATTCAAAAAGGGAGTGTCAAAACAGCAATTATTGAAGCTTTTAAGTCTATTGGCTATCCTCATATTTCTGTGGCAATTCTGGAATCTGCTGCTTATGGAGTACCACAAATTCGACCAAGAGCTATTTTTATAGCTAATAGATTTGGAATGCCAAACCCTTATCCTAAATCTCAATTAAGCGTTGAAGAATACAAACCTATTGAATCAGCTATTTCTGACTTACCAGAATACACTCCCATACCGGAGATTAACCATGAGTGGACTAAACATTCACCGGAATATATGGAACGTCTGGCTCAAGTTCCCCCTGGTGGTTCCTTATATAAAAAATTTTTAGATGCCTTCAAACGGCAATATACTGGTAAACCAAGTATGACTGTGAAAGAAAATCATGGTGGTACTCATATTCACCCATATTTAAACCGGGTAATTTCAGCACGAGAAATGGCAAGGTTGCAGACGTTTCCCGATTCATTTATTTTTGAAGGAACTATGAAAAAAGCTATGTGGCAAATTGGTAATGCAGTCCCACCACGTTTAGCCGAGTGTATTGGTTATGCACTTATTCCTTATTTAAATGATATTACAATTAATCCCCAAAATTTAGTTAAATCTACTATTATTGAGCAGATTGATTGAGCTTTTGATTTAGGGCATTACGCCACGCTGCAAAATCATACCAGCCACATCCAATACAGCCTTCTTCAGCCTCAACACCACGCTGATGTATAGAAGGCCAATCTTCACCGCCTTTGTACCAAAACTGAATACCAAAAGGTGTCCCTCGTTTACCAGTTTTAATACAACGCTCGCAACTTCTCGATTTCAAAAGATTATGATTACCAGATGTATCTTTCTTCAGTAATTGAAACTTTTGCCTGATTTCATTCTCACTCATAGAGCTTAAGTGAGGAGGCTCACTGGCTCCCCAACGCTCCATCGGAAACCTGTGATCAATTACTAACTCATGAGCAGCTCGTTTTCTCTGTTCTATCATATCTACATACGCATAAACTGTGAGAATTTTCTTAACTAACGAAGATGGTATGTTAGCAGATGAATTAGCTGATTTTATTTCACCAGTCCAACGATCCCATTTTGTTTTCTTGCCGCAAATTTCACAATATTTACTTTCAGTTTCAATCACAAGTCCAGGTCGCTGTTTGTTTCCACGTTGTAATCCTTGAATACCACCCCCACCTGCATACTGATCAGATCCAATTTCTTTTGTTTCATGTCCACGACAATGCCATTTTTGATCTGACAACAAATTAAAAACTTTCAATTGGGTTGGGGCTTTATTCAACTGATGCCGAATTGTTTCTCCTAAATTTTGTTGGTTGTTCACTTTATTTTATCTGCTTCTATTTCTAGATTTTTGAGGAGAATAGAAACACTAATCCCTAAGCCATTAGCAAGACTTACCAAAGCAGTGAGAGAAGGATTTCTGACTCCACGTTCCACGCCGGATATGTATGTCCGGTCTAAGTTAGCACGTAGTCCTAACTCCTCTTGTGAAATTCCATGTTCTGTTCTGTATTGCCTCACTAGAGAACCCAAAGCACAAAGAATCTTTTTTTTCGACTCATTCATGTACCGATTTTGAATGTCTACGGACTATCAGTCTACGGACTATGTGTCACATTAGAGCTGATGATGAGAAAATTTAGAAAAAATGTCATAAATAATAAGCACACACATAAATAATGTACAGGAATGAAATTTATCGGCATTGATTTAGGATGGAAATCTCAACCAAGCGGCTTATGCTGCTTAGAATTAATAGCAGGACAACTGCAAATAATAGATTTAAACCGCATAGAATTGATTGCAGATATTCTTAGCTGGATAGATAAAATTGTCGAACCAAAAGAACCAGCCATAATTGGTGTAGATGCGCCCACCTTGATCCCCAATGCTATTGGGAGTCGTCTTCCCGATAAACTCACACATAAATACTTTGGTAAATATCACGCCGGCTGCTATCCAGCTAATCAAAAATTACCCTTTGCAGAACGCACAGTCAACTTTGGTTTAGAACTAGAATCGCGTGGATTTGACCATGCACCCACAATTGATCCCCAAAAACTTGGCAGATATCAAATCGAAGTGTTTCCCCATCCAGCAATAGTTAATTTATTCAACTTAGAACGCATTCTTAAATATAAAAAAGGACGCATCAATGAGCGTCGCTTAGAATTAATTAAACTACAAAATTATATTCTCGATATTCTCCCCAGCCTAACACCTTCTCTGTGTACTCTGCGCCTCTGTGGTTCCTTCACTTCCGAAATCCCCACCACAGGCGCAGCACTCAAAGCAGCCGAAGACAAACTAGATAGCTTAATTTGTGCATACGTAGCAGCCCACTGGTGGTATTGGGGAGAACAACGTAACCTAGTGTTAGGCGATCGCACCACAGGCTACATCGTCATCCCTGGAAATGTGGGGCTAGAAACTAGAAGCTAAGGAAGTAGAGAAATTCCTTCCCCACTCCCCTACTTCCCTACTTCCCTACTTCCCCACTCTTTCCTACTCAGCACTCAGCACTCAGCACTCAGCACTCCTATTCAGCACTCCTATTCCGCCCAAGCAATCAATCTCGGCTCATAAGGACTAGCTAAGTGTTGGTGCTGCGGTAACACACGCAAAGACAAACCCTGTAAACCAGAGGCAGTATAGGTAATATTACCCGTGTAAACACTCAAGTTTTGTGAATCTTGTCCTTGGTAATCCATGACTACAGGCACAGCATTGGCAATATCACCATTGGCATCAATCGTACCTTGGTATAACTCCACCCGGACATCATCATTAGTCAAAGTAGCTAAATCAACCTTGGCTTTGACAGCGACGGTTTGGTTCACCTCAATATCCGCACCTGTGGAGACATCAATATCTTTGATTTTGATGCTAAACCAGTGTTCGCTGAGTTTGGATTTCCAACTAGCTAATTCCTTAGCAGGGGCGTAATTATCAGCAGTTAAAATTGCAAAGCGATCGCTAGCTGGGAAATAAGCCCGTTGAGCATATTCTCCCACCATCCGGGCGGTATTAAAGAAAGGACAATTCAAGCGAATTGCATCCTTCATTTTGGCAATCCATGAACGGGGTAAGCCATCAGCATCCTGATGTTCATAGAATAGAGGTACAACTTCCTTCTCTAACAGTTCGTAGAGAGCATTGGCTTCTACCTCATCCTGGTAATTAGGATCATCGTAATCCTCACCATGTCCAATTGACCAACCAGTGCGGACATAATCAGCTTCATCCCACCAACCATCGAGAACACTTAAATTCAGCAATCCATTCATTGCGGCTTTCATCCCGCTAGTACCGGACGCTTCTCGTGGACGACGGGGTGTGTTTAACCAGACATCACAGCCGGCTACCATTAACCGAGCAATGTGAATATCGTAATTAGGCACAAACACCACGTGTTTTTCCAAGTTTTGTTCACGGATAAAGTGATTGATATCGCGGATCAGTTCTTTCCCTGGGATATCTTTGGGGTGAGCCTTACCAGCGATCACAAATTGCACTTTACGATCTTTGTTATTCAGCAAAATCTGCTTGATTCTGTCCAAATCACGCATCCAGAGAGTGGCGCGTTTGTAGGTAGCAAAACGTCGAGCAAAGCCAATGGTTAAAACCTTGGGATCGAGAACTTCTTGAGCTTGGTCAATTTCCGACGCTGAAGCACCGCGATCGCGCAAATGCTTAACCAAATGTTCTCGGACATATACAACCATGTCTAAGCGACAGCGTTCGTGATTGCGCCATAATTCCTCATCGGGGATCGCATCAATCCGATCCCATAATGGACTCTCTGGTGCGGCTGATGACCAGTTTGGCCCTAGATAGCGATCGTACAACTCTTGAGTTGATTTAGCCACACAACTGCGAGCATGAACACCATTGGTAATTGCGGCAATTGGTACTTCTTCCACTGGTACCTTTTTCCACAAACCCTGAAACATCTGGCGTGATACCACACCGTGTAACTGAGCCACACCATTAGAAAATGTTGCCATCTTCAAGGCCAACACCGCCATACTGAAAGGTGCAGATAAATCACCTGTATTTTCGCGTCCCAGCCCTAAAAATTGCTCTTTAGGCAAACCAAAGATTTCGGCATAGTACCCCAGGTAATACAAAATCTTATCGGGAGAAAACAAGTCAATTCCCGCAGGTACTGGTGTGTGAGTGGTGAAGATATTACTAGAAGCTACCACCTGTCTGGCTTGGTCATAACTTAATCCGTCTTCCTGAATTAGGATGCGGATACGCTCTAAAGCCGAAAATGCTGCATGACCTTCATTCATGTGGTAGGCAGTCACATCATAGCCCAACGCCTTCAACATCTGTACACCACCGATCCCCAGCATAATTTCCTGGTGAATCCGCATATCGATGTCGCCACCATACAGCTGATCTGTGATGTCGTGGTCGTAAGGGTTATT
>PWQB01000062.1 GCA_003556955.1 Nostocaceae cyanobacterium CSSed10_463m | reverse complement strand
TTTTAGTTCAATCTGAAAAATTTTTTTTGTCTGATGCACAGAATATTTTTCTGAGGCGGAAGCATAGCTTTAGACTGTGGCCGTAAGGATTCTGTCGAGATTGTAATTCTTACCCATCTCAACTTTTTGTGGAAAATAGACAGCAAATAAGCAGGTATTGTCTAATCAAAACTTTGCGCTGGCACTGGGTTATCTTAAAATGAGTGTAGGATATGTAAACTTTCGTAACCTAAGCCAGAGTCCGCCCATCCATGACCTCAGCCACCTCCCTGTTTACCCCTGTGGACGCAGACCTGCGACTACTAGCAGACAATCTCAAGCAGCTAGTTGGAAATCGCCACCCCATTCTATTTATGGCAGCCGAACATCTATTCGGAGCTGGGGGGAAGCGTATTAGACCAGCAATTGTTCTGCTAATATCGCGGGCCACAATGTTAGAAAAAGACATAACGCCACGTCACCGCCGCCTAGCAGAAATCACCGAAATGATTCACACGGCAAGCTTAGTGCATGACGATGTGGTAGATGAATCACAAATGCGACGTGGTGTGCCTACTGTCCATAGTCTGTTCGGTAATCGCATTGCTGTCCTAGCAGGAGATTTTCTCTTCGCCCAATCGTCCTGGTATTTAGCCAACTTGGATAATTTGGAGGTGGTGAAACTGCTCTCAGAAGTGATTATGGATCTGGCTACCGGTGAAATCCAGCAAGGAATAAATTGTTTTGATAATGGCATCTCCATTGAGACTTACCTCAAAAAGAGCTATTACAAAACAGCCTCGTTAATCGCCAACAGTTCCAAAGCAGCCGGTTTGCTCAGTGACGTTTCCCCAGAAACTGCCGAACATTTGTACAACTACGGTCGTCATCTAGGTCTGGCATTCCAGATTGTGGATGATATTTTAGATTTCACCAGCACAACAGACACTTTGGGTAAACCCGCCGGGTCTGATCTCAAAAGTGGCAATCTGACTGCACCCGTTTTATTTGCTTTAGAAGAAAAACCAGACCTAGAAGCCCTGATTGAACGTAAGTTTGAGCAAGAGGGAGATTTAGAGCAAGCACTGGATCTGATTCAAGACAGTCAAGGTATCCAGCAAGCGCGGGAATTAGCTGCTTACCATGCCAAATTAGCCGTTGATCATCTTGAGGTTCTCGCACCCTCTGAATCACGTCAGGCACTAATCAATATAGCTGATTACGTACTTAGTCGGCTTTATTAAAAAATTTCAGATTTTTTAATTAATTTTTTCAGGTATTGCAGTTGAGATTTTAGATGTATCTAATGAATCTCAACTGCAAAATTTATTTATGCAATATTTGGAGGGATCTGTTTACCCTTTTGATGTTGTTTTAGCTGGCTCTGCAAGAGATATTGCAATTCTGAACGTTGGATTTCACAGGTATGAGAGGTCTGACCCGGCGTTTCCAAAAAAACGATACTATCTACGGGTTCTAATGCCACCAATTGGAACAAAATGTGGGTCACAGGCACAATTTTGGCTAGGATTTGAGGGTCAAGCCCAGCAGGTGAAATTAGGGAGACATCCTGTATGGTAGGAAAAGCGTAGATAACACGCTTTTCCAATCCTGGATTTGCACGATTGCTCAATGTCGTTAAAACCCAGCTTTCTTCCGAATTCTGAAGAATATAATACTGGGAATGACGTAATCGTTTAGTGATCGAGATCAATACAGGGGCAATTGCTGAAACAAGATGTGGTGTTAAGCCATCGCGGGGTGCATTATTAATCAGCAATTGAATTTGTTTTTTTAAATCCATAATGACTTGTACACGACTCGGTGGGTAATGGCAAAAGCATCTATCAAATTCTGAACTATCCCATGACTGGGAACCATAAAAATAGGCATATCCTAATTCCTGGAACAGCCTGCATTTAGCTTATACGCAAATTTAAACAGCCAGCCAACAACCAAAGTCGTCACAGGTTTTACTTAAGTATTTTTAGGGTCTTTTGAAAGCCGAGACTATGAATTCAGCCGCAACTGCAACAATTCCAACCACAACAGTTCCCACCCCAACAACCGTTCAGGGAGAAAACTCCATCGGCTTCGAGGGGACATTTCAACTGCTATACAAAGAGCTTCAGGAATCCACTAAAGCTTCCAAGCAAAATTGCCACGATGTAGCTACAAGAATTACCACCGAAGTATACCGAATTTGCCAAGAAAGTAAACGTATTCAGGCTTCGGGTGATGTGCAAAGCTCGGCGATTTCCTTAGCCAGACATAGGCTGCAACAGTGTTTCAGATACTATCAGTTGGGTTCAAGTCGGGGTAGGGTAGAGCTACACAGTACTTTGAGTGCAATTATTTATCGCTACATTAATCCTCCTCAAAGACAGTTAAGCTATCAAGGACGACTAACCATTATTGAAGATTTTCTCCAAGGTTTTTATCTGGAAGCTTTAAATGCTTTCCGGCGGGAAAATCAAATGGGTCCGACTTATCGTCCCCAAACTCTCCTGGAATTAGCAGAGTATATGGCCTTTACTGAGCGCTATGGTAAGCGGCGGATTCCTTTACCAGGGCGACAGCAGCAGCTAATTATCCTGCGGGCGCAAACCTTTTCCCAACAGCAACCCCAAGAAACCAGTGTAGATATAGAACAGGCCGCTGAAGGTAGTTCCAATGACAATGACGGTTCTTGGGAAGAACCAGCAGTACAGCAATTGCGTTCGGCAATGGCCATGCAACCAGAACCAGAACCAGAAGAAGATACTCTGCGTTCAGTTGTGGTGACAGAGTTAATGGATTACCTCACACAACGACAACAGTCGGATTGTGCTGATTACTTCGCTCTCCGTCTTCAAGATTTATCAACTCAGGAAATTGAGTCGATTTTGGGTTTAACTCCCCGTCAGCGCGACTACTTACAGCAACGCTTTAAATATCATTTGATTCGGTTTGCCTTGTTACACCGTTGGGAATTAGTTCACGAGTGGTTGGAAGCCTCACTGCACACTAATTTGGGTTTAACGCCTCAGCAATGGCAAGATTATACAAACCAATTGGACGACAAGCAGCGCTCGTTACTGGAATTGAAACAAGAAGGACAACCAGATGAGAAAATTGCCAAAACCTTGGGATTGTCCACAGCGCAATTGCAAAAACGGTGGTTTAAAATTCTGGAACAAGCATGGGAAATTCGTAACTCCCTAGTGTCCGGATCAAGTGCATCTACTCATGAATAGTGACTCAGAATCCTTACAAACCAATTTACTCGATTGGTGGTTGGCCAATAAAGCTAACACCATCGAGCCTAAATTGGTAGAGTGTAGGGAAATTGACGGGGTAAACTACCCTCTCAAGGAGGTAGCCGACTTTACAGGCGGTGAGCCATAATTGGGAGGAATGCCCCAAACCTTTCAATTGGGAGAAATTCCTACTGTGCAAGAACGTTTCCAAGCCGTCCTTAAGCGTCGGCTACAAATCGAAGTCGAAAAGCAGCCTCCTTTATTTCCTTGGGAGTCTCAATTAGTAGAGTACCCAGAATTGCTGGAAGAGCGATCGCTCGCATTAAATTCCACCTGGGGATGGATACCACAACAGTCAAAGTTGAATCTGCCAATTCCTTTACCAGAGAAAGTTTTCCAAGAACTATTGACAAAATGTCAAGGGTTAATTACATCTTCACTACCTCTAGGGGCAAAACTAGTTCAGGTAGTTGAAGGCTTTTTCCCTCATGAGTCACAGGCTATTAATGATTTAGCTGGATTGGTGCTAAGAAGCACCTATCGTTCTGTGAATACTCAGGATACAATCCCTCAACTTCAGGAAGATTACTCAGATTTACAACCACGTCAGCAGATCGCATTGTCATTACTAGCAGCTAAACAATTGTTAGATAATTTGACTTTACCTGTGTCATCTGCCCATCCAGTGGTGGAAAGACAATGGCTCACTAGCGCTGGTACTCTGACTTTGAGGGTAGAATACCAGTCTCAAGATCATCTGACACACTTGAGTGTGAATTGTAAGTTACCCGCTCCAGGTACGTTGAAACTACAAGGACATGGTAACCAAGCGATCGCCAATTCTACAACCCCAGGACATTTGAGTGTGGAATTATACTGCAATCAACCAACTCCAGTATATACTCTCGAAGTCGAATTTCCAGAACTAGACCAACAGCCTTTGCTGTTTGTGATTAGTCCCGCGATTTAATTGAAATGATCCTCGTTAGCATTTGAGATTGATTATACCGATGTATCAGATGGTAGTCGTTGTATAAGTCTGATCTTTTAATCACAACAGGTCATTAGGGTTTCTACATTTCTTAACTAACGGTAAATAGTGTTTCGACACCAACCGCGTGAACATACAAATTGTATAAGTTGCCACAACTCCCAAAGCTAGTCTGCGGGGAGTTACTGTTTTCTCTGGAAAAACTTGCTAAAAAATAAATTAGCAAGCAACTTGTTCATACCAATCTCTAATCAAGAAATTCAGGCTAAATCTGGATGGCCAGATGATCTCACCTGTGGATTTTTTGTTAAAATTGGTATAAATTCACATACTTAATATTTTGTCCATAGCATCTACAACATCCTTTTTGTCTATTCTTAATGTTTAAGTTATCTAGGATCAATCAAGTTTGGCTTCTACCTATAGGCCGTTACTGGCGGCAAAATGTCCAGGGATCAACGTCAACAATAGTGGAAGACTCAATTTTCTTGAGAGTCCTAGTGTTAGCGTTAGTAATTGTGGGCATTGTGGCCACGGATATTGCAGCCTCGACTCAATTTAGTCTGTGGGCAGTGCCGTTAAGTATATTAGGTTCGGTTTGGAGTTACTACCGTCGTCGCAGTGCCAATATTCCAGTCAAGTTCTGCATCGCCATCGGAATGTTGGTGGCGTTAGGTGCTTTCTTCGGGCGGTTGCTGGGAGAATTGAACGATACACGTCTGGCTTTAGCAGAGTTATTAATTCAACTACAAATACTCCATAGCTTTGATATGCCCCGGCGCAAAAGCTTGGGCTATTCTATTGTTATAGGTTTGATTTTATTAGGTGTGGCAGCCACAGTCAGTCAAACTTTGGCTTTTGCACCAGTATTATTAATATTTTTGGCGATCGCATTACCAACTTTAGTCTTAAACTATCGCTCACAGTTGGGCATTCAGCCATTAAAAATCAAAAATAGCAAGTTAGATCAGCAACGTTCCCCAATATTAAATTTTAAATTCTTAATTGTAAATTTCTTGCTAATTGTCGGGCTAGGTCTGGCAATTTTTGCAGTTCTACCACGATTCCCTGGCTATCAACTGCGGAGTTTTCCAGTTAGCGCCCCCATTAATGTCCAGGATGATTTTACAGGTCGGAGCATTGTTAACCCCGGTTATGTCCGCGAAGGTAGTAATCAAGGCAATGGCGGCCAGGGACAAGGGGGAACAGGTGAACCGGGGAGCATAGATAGTAGTTTTTATTACGGTTTTAATAGCCAAATGAACCAAAACCTGCGGGGAGAGATGACACCCAAAGTAGTGATGCGGGTGCGATCGCAGGTGGAAGGATTTTGGCGCGTGTTAGCATTTGACCGCTACACTGGCAAAGGATGGGAGATTTCCCGTAATGATCAAGTTACTACCCACAGGCGACCCCGTTGGTCTTACCAAATTCGTCTGCCTTTGCCCATATTTAGTGGCCCTAGTAGAGAAGTAGTGCAAACTTACACAGTGGTGTCAGATTTGCCTAACTTGATTCCGGCGATGGCTCATCCCAAGGAAATTTATTATCCTGCGCCAATTATTGCTGTTGACCCCGAAAATGGCTTGCGATCGCCTGTGGGATTATCAGAAGGTTTAACCTACACTGTGGTTTCAGAAGTGCCATACCGCGATCGCACTGTATTAAGACAAGCTTCTACAAACTATCCCCAAAATATTCAAAATTATTACTTACAAATTACCCCAGAAATTACACAAAAAGTCAGACAACGAACTGAAGAAATCTTGGCTAACTACAACCAAGAAAGCGTCGCCAATTCTACTAAAACTCTAGATTCAGCTTATGAAATAGCCCTCTACCTAGCTCAGTACCTGAAGCAAAACTACTCAATTCCCGAAAATCCTTTAGGACTGCCATATCTGAGGGAAGATGAAGACTTAGTAGAAGCCTTCTTATTCAAACACAAAGGAGGTTATCCCGATCACTTTTCCACCGTTCTCACAGTGATGCTGCGTTCTATTGGTATCCCAACTCGGTTAGTGGCTGGTTTTAGTGCAGGTCAGTTTAATCCATTTACAGGAATGTACGTTGTCCGCAACACAGATGCTTACGCCATGACAGAAGTGTATTTCCCTCAATATGGCTGGTTTGCATTTGACCCCATTCCCAATCATCCTTTAATTCCCCCTTCCATTGAAGAAATTGAGACATTTAGTGTCTTACGCCAGTTTTGGCAATGGGTAGCAGGCTGGTTACCAAGCCCGGTTACAGGATTTTTAAACACTGTGTTTGGTAATATATTTAGCTGGTTAGTGAGAGCGATCGCTTGGTTCTGGTCTTTATTCTCCCAAGGCTGGCTGGGTGTGTTGACTGGTTTAATTTTGTCCACGACCATAGCATTTTTTGGTTGGCTAGGTTGGGGACAGTGGCAACAGTGGCGCAAGTATCGCTGGTTAAAAAAATTACCCCCAATGGAAAGTCTATATCAGCAAATGCTGCAATGGGTAGCAGAAAAAGGTTTGGGTAAGCATCCAGCACAAACACCCCTAGAGTATGCCAGCGTATCACATCAGCATCACCCCCCAGCCACGGCTCAATTAATAGATGAAATTTGCCAAGCTTATGTAGGTTGGCGTTATGGTGGTCATCATCCTAACTTGAATCAACTGCAACAAAGATGGCAAGATTTGAAAAAGAGTTAAAAATAGTGCCAAGTGAATCCTGGTAGAGACGCAATACTGTTCGGTTAAGCAAATTCGGGAGCCGAAAACCCTTGTAGAGACGTTCCATGGAACGTCTCTACATCCCTTAACCGAAATGTATTGGGTAGAGACGTTTCATGAAACATCTCTACATTTTGGCAGTTCTAAATTAAACCTTGTTTTTTCAAATTAAATAAGGCATTTTCCGCAGCTCGTTTTTCCGCCTCCTTCTTACCACGAGCTGTTCCTTGTCCGTAAACCTTAGTACCAACAACGGAAACCGTAGCCAGATATTCTGGAGCATGATCCTCGCCTCCGATTCGTTTTGTCTCATACTTAGGTAGTACAGATCCAAAATTTGCCTGTACCAACTCTTGCAATCGATTTTTGGAATCGACATTAGAACGGATTTCCATAATCGCTTCCGGGACGGAGTTAAATAAATCTTCAAGAATTGGGCGAATTTTCTCAATGTTGCGATCGCAATCTAAATAATACGCTCCCACAACTGATTCAAAGGTGCTACTCAATAAATTGGGACTTTGAAAACCGCCATCCCGAATTGCGCCTCTTCCCAAGCGCATTTTAAAATCTAAACCGACTTCAATCGCAAACTTTGCCAGTTGCTTTTCGTCAACTAAAGCCGATCTGCGGCGAGTCATTTGATCTTCTGTTATGTCT
>PWQB01000578.1 GCA_003556955.1 Nostocaceae cyanobacterium CSSed10_463m | reverse complement strand
TCAACAAGTAGCATCAGCACAAGTTTCAGCACCAGTTACACCCACTACCACTAATAAAATTTGTCCCGCACAACTCCCAGCAGCAATTGCATCTGTCACCAATACTCCGGAATTTAGTCGCGTGCGTTGGGGAATTGCTATTAAAAATCTCGCTTCTCAACAAACTCTTTATAACCGAGATGCTGAAAAATATTTTAACCCTGCTTCTAATATTAAATTACTGACTACAGCCGCAGCTTTAAAACAATTAGGCGCAGATTTTCAAATTCGTACCTCTGTTTATCAAGATGGCGATGGCATTTTGCGTGTAGTCGGTAGAGGAGACCCCAGTTTAAAAGTACCACAACTGCAAGAATTAGCCCAGCAATTACAGCAACGAGGAATTACAGAAATTAATCAGTTAATTGCTGACGATAGTCATTTTCAAGGCGATATTGTTCATCCGAGTTGGGAATGGGAAGACTTAGCATTTTATTATGGCGCACCAGTTAACAGTTTAATTGTCAATGAAAATGCTTCTCTATTTACAGTTTCTCCCCAAACCATAGGAAAACCATTACAACTGACATGGAATGAACCGCTTGAAGCCTATCAGTGGCTAGTGGAAAATAATTCTGTAACTACTCAAAAAGATGAATCGGGATTTGTTGCAGTTAGTCGGGGTTTAAAAGGGCCAGTGCTACGCATTCAAGGACAGATGGCAGTCAATTCTAATCCTACCATGAGAGCGATCGCTGTTTTTGATCCTGTGCAGAATTTTTTGCGTCACTTCCGCCAGACTTTGGTGAGATCAGGAATTGATGTACAACAGATGTCTAATGGTGCTGGTGGGAATAATGAGCAAGAAATAGCCGCAGTGGAATCACCACCTTTATCTGAGTTGTTAAAAGAGACAAATATTAATAGTAATAATTTGTATGCTGAAGCTTTACTGAGGAGTTTAGGGATTAAAAACCCAGTAAAAAATAATCAAACTACAGCTAATGCAGGTTTGGAAGTTGTCAAAACGACTTTAACTCAATTAGGCATAGATCCCACAAGTTATATATTAGTGGATGGTTCGGGCTTATCGCGTAAAAACTTAATTACTCCCCAAGCTTTGGTACAGACTTTACAAGCAATGGACAAATCACCAAAAGCAGAACTTTTTCGCGCTTCTTTACCTGTGGCGGGTGTAAGCGGAACTCTCAGAAATCGCTTGCGTGATACCTCTGCTGTAGGAATTGTCCAAGCTAAAACAGGTACGATGACGGGTGTAGTTTCCCTTTCAGGATATGTAAATCCGCCGAATTATCAGCCCTTAGCTTTTAGTATAATTGTCAATCATTCTGAACAACCTGCTAGAGTTGTGCGCCAATCAATGGATGAAATTGTCGTTTTGTTAACACAATTACAGCGTTGTTAGGTAAAAATAATCAAACATCAAATCTTGACGATATAAACCTTGTTGACTTTGAGAACTGTAGTTTTTAGTCAAGATGATGAGACAATACTGTTCGGTTAAGCAAATTCGTGAGCCGAAAACCCTTGTAGAGACGTTCCATGGAACGTCTCTACATCCCTTAACCGAAAGGTATTGAATGGTGAGATTGTAGGACTTACGCATTGACAAAAATTCCACTTGTTGGAGAAGTCCGGGATCTGGGTTTAAAATTTCAACTTTTCCCGCAAAATGCCCTGAATGATTTCTTGCACTGCTGCTGGAGTTAAACTACCATCTACCCGTATAATCCTAGATGGGTAAGATGTGGCTAACTCTGCGTATCCTTGCTGAACACGCCGATGAAAATCAATTGTCTCTTGTTCAATACGGTCAAACTTATCGCCTTTTTTTCTAGCTAGACCCACTTCCACATCCACATCTAACCAAATAGTTAAATCACTTTCTAACCCAGCTGTAGCAATATAGTTGAGTTGATTAATTAAACTCATGTTTAAACCCCGACCATAACCTTGGTAGGCAGTGGTAGAATCGGTGTAGCGATCGCACAATATATATTTTCCGGCTGCTAAATTGGGTTTAAGTTCTTGCTCAACGTGGTGTGAGCGGTCAGCAGCATACAATAATAATTCTGTCACTTCAGCAATTGGTTCATTCTCAACCTTCTCTAATAAAAGACGGCGTAGATGTAAGCCTAACTCTGTTCCTCCTGGTTCACGGGTCATCACCACGGAGATACCTAAACTTTGCAACCATTCACAACAAAGCTGCATTTGGCTAGTTTTACCGCAGCCTTCCACCCCTTCAAATACAATTAATTTGCCACTCATAGATACTTGTTTTTTGGTTTGAGCAATCCTCACCCTTTAAGGGTGAGGATAGTGAAATTTTTAGTTTGCGTTGAAACACTGCACACCAAAGCTATCTATATACCACAAATAAAGATTTTATTTCTGTTTTTATACACAAAAAAGTACTTGAGAACTGGGTTGACTCAAGTACTTTTTTGTAAAAGCATATACCAGTTCACTTGTTTGATGCCACATTGGAAAACGGCAAGAGTCTTTGATGAGAAGCATTGCCAGAATTACTTGTACCAAACAGGGTGTGAAGTGGTAGCACTCCTTGCACTATATTAATAGTAGCTCCTCTAGGATAAAATCGAACATTTTATTCGTGACAGTTTATGAACTAACTTGAGTTATAAATAATGCACTATGCTTAGTAGTGATTAAAACCCTACCCTCGTTGTATCAGAGCGACACTGTAGGCACAAATCACCGCATCCGATCCAAATGGGATTTAGAAATGAGCTTAATTTGAACCAGATTTGGTCACAGTCCACCAAGCTAAACCATAAGGCTGAGTGGCTTCGTTGACTTGTTCACGAAACTGGACACGGATTTTATAATTACCAGTAGCCGGAACGGGGCAGAAAATATGCTCTACACTGTCAATCTCACTGAATGAGGCACAAGCTACACCAGCATCTGAATTTTGAGCATCTGTGTTAATTAAGTATAAATCGAGGTTATTCAAACCGCGATCGCTAAAAGTTTCACCCACGTCATATTGATGATTTTTATTAGTATCATTTAGTTCAACTAAGCGATTCCAATTCAGAGTAATACTCGCATAACTTCCTTGTTTTAAAGGTTTAGCTAAAGCATAGTCAACCGTATATCCTACATTCACCGTGCCATAATCCCAACCAATATCTGGGACTGTAGTAGATGCTCGCCATTGACCAGAGCTAAATTGCTGATAAGCTCGATAAGTATGTAAATGACCCGTTCCCATTTGAGCATCCAAAGGAATTTGGGGATTTTGATAAGCATCTGACTTCAGCCAGTTTTGATTTTGTTTATCAATCAGTGTCCGAGTCATTCCCAAGCGCCAGCCATCACCACTATCTTGCAGCTTGTCAGCCGAGTTTAACAATACAGCCTTCATCACTTGATGACGGCGAGCATCAACACTCCAATTGCGTTGTTGTTGCTGTAATTGTCGGTCTCCAAACTCTTGCAACAAAGCCACAGTAGCTGTAACTTTAGGTGCAGCAAAACTTGTCCCTGTGACTTTATTCAACTTACCATCTGGATTGAGCATGGGAATATTACTTCCCGGTGCTACCAAACCAATAGAACGACGACCATCAATATTAAACTCCCTACCAGCTAACCGCGCTGTAGCTCCTTGTTTAGTAGCCGCTAGGTTGGAAACATCAACTTTATTAAAAATACCTCCTCTGGGGGATGAAAAAGCCACGTTGAGTCCGTTATAATTATCTGTAGGAATAGGAATACCACCTTTGCCTTGGTTACCCGCGATCGCATATAAAACATCATGAACGCGACTAGACCAATCAAGACATAAAGTGAGCAAAGCATTACCGTCTAAAACAGGATTCGGACGTGGATCACGGCTGAGAGGTTCACCAAAGCTAAAGTTAATCGCACGAACATCATTACCATTTTGTAAGGCTAAGTGTTGTGTCGTCAAACACTCCTCTGGCTGTCCCATATTTTTTGTAGAACCCACCGCAGAGGAATACAATCGCGCCTGGGGAGCAACTCCGGGGAAAGCTTTATCTCGACTAACCATGACACCAGCAACATTGTAGGCGTGGGAGTCAACAGCAGTATTAGATTTAGCTGGTCCATCGCGCATAAATACACCAGCTAAGGATATAGCACGATTTCGAGATACAGCCTTATCCCAACCAAACATTCCCGGACGACCGATTTCCACCTGACCAATAGCAATTTTGCGTCCTAGCAAATTATAAGGAGGTTGGTGTAATTTCAAAGCATTAATGCCATGAGTGCCAAGAGGACTCCGTAAAGCTGAAGCCCATACAGGTAAACTTAAACAAGAAGCACTCAACCCCCAAACTATCCAGCTTAGTTTTTTGCCCATTTGCCCATTGTTGAGTTGTGAGTAATTAGTTGTGATTTAGTTATTGTTTATAAAAATGGTAGGTTGAAAACCCCGGAGTAACAGCAACTCAGTTGCGTATTACTTGCTTTAGACCGTGGATGAAAACCACTTAAAGGGCTTTAGCCCTCAATGATACTTGCTTTTTTAGGTTCTGATAAATAATCAATCCAGTCGTCAAAACAATGCAAAAAAGATCAGTTAGCCTGACATTTAATCTTTTTGTTTTCATATTGTATGACAATCAACCCATAAATATATTAACATATATATAAGTTTCAGAAAAACAAGGAGGTGATTAAGTAGTGCTGGTGTTAGAGTACAAAATCAAAGGGACTAAATTACAGTATCAAGCTATAAATGAAGCTATTAGAACTACACAGTTCATCAGAAATAAAGCTATTAGATATTGGATGGATACACCAAGATCAGCCAACATTAATAGGGTGGCTCTTAATAATTACTCAACAGCACTACGTCAAGAGTTTAAGTTTGTAGAAGAATTAAATTCAATGGCTTGCCAATCGGCAACAGAAAGAGCATGGTTAGCTATTGAGAGGTTTTACAGTAATTGCCGGGCTAAAAAACCAGGTAAAAAGGGATATCCCCGCTTTCAGAAAGATAACCGTTCGGCTGAATATAAGACTTCTGGTTGGTCACTACATCCTACCAAAAGACGGATTAAGTTTACTGACAAAAAAGAGATTGGTGAAGTCAAGTTGCTTGGGAAATGGGATATTCACACCTATCCAGACAAGTCAATAAAACGGGTGAGGTTAATCAAAAAAGCCGATGGGTATTACTGCCAATTTGCTATTAAAACTAAACCATTAAGTGAGTTAAGGAATGCTGATGGTGAAGTAGGTTTAGACGTGGGTTTAGAGTTTTTCTACTCTGATTCTCATGGACAGCATGAACCAAATCCCAGGTTTTTGAGAAAAGCCGAAAAATATATTAAACACGCTCAACGTCAAATTTACAAAAAGGAGAAAGGTAAAAATCAACGACGAAAGGCTAGACAAAGATACGCTCGAAAACACTTAAAAGTAAGTAGACAACGGAATGAACACGCTAAGAGAATAGCGCGTAACGTATGCAAGGCTAACGCCTTAGTAGTTTATGAAAATTTAAGTGTTAATAACATGATGAAAAATCACTGTCTGGCGAAATCAATTAATGATGTTAGCTGGAGTTTGTTTCGTCGTTGGTTAGAATATTTTGCAGTCAAATTCAACACTAAAGCTGTTGCCATCAATCCTAGAATGACATCTCAAAAATGTAGTGATTGTGGCACAATAGTTAAAAAGTCTCTCTCTACTCGTACCCATAAATGTAGCTGTGGTTGTGAGCTTCAAAGAGACGTGAACGCTGCAAAAAACATTTTGAATCTTGCAAAAGCTAGGGATGGGCAATCCCAAAGTAACGCTACTGGACTAGCAACCTCTACTCTACTTGGGGAAACCCTGGTTGAGCAAGTAGCTAGGGTGAAAGTAGAATCTCCGTGGCTTTAGCCAGGAGAGTGTCAACAAGATAATTTTTTTCGCTTCCCTGTACAGGAGTATTTATTTTGTAGTCTCAACAGGGTGGGATCAAAGTTATCAGCATTTGTTCAAGATTTTGTTACAATGCTTACAGACGAGAACGCTTTAAAACCCATTAACCATGACCCAAACACCATCTCAAAAGCCCATTGTGATCTCTCCATCTATTTTATCAGCCGATTTTAGTCGCTTGGGTGACGAAATTCGGGCTGTTGATGCCGCCGGAGCAGATTGGATTCATGTTGACGTAATGGATGGTCGCTTCGTACCTAACATTACAATCGGTCCTCTGGTTGTGGAGGCGATCCGCCCAGTGACAACCAAACCATTGGATGTCCACTTAATGATTGTGGAACCAGAAAAGTATGTAGAAGATTTTGCTAAAGCAGGTGCTGACATTATCTCTGTACATTGCGAGCATAATGCTTCACCTCACCTGCACCGGACATTGGGACAAATCAAAGAACTAGGGAAAAAGGCTGGTGTTGTGCTTAACCCCGGTACTCCTTTATCTCTGATTGAACACGTTCTCGACTTGTGCGATTTAGTACTGATTATGAGCGTTAACCCCGGTTTTGGTGGTCAAAGCTTTATCCCCGGTGTATTGCCAAAAATTCGCCAATTGCGCCAAATGTGTGACGAGCGTGGTTTAGATCCCTGGATTGAAGTGGATGGGGGACTCAAGGCCAATAATACTTGGCAAGTTTTAGAAGCTGGCGCTAATGCAATTGTCGCTGGTTCAGCTGTGTTTAAAGCCCCAGATTACGCTGAAGCTGTTTCATCTATTCGTAACAGTAAGCGTCCTGCACCAGAATTGGCAAAAGTATAAGAAAGTGCTGAGTGCTGAGTGCTGAGTGCTGAGTTAAGAAAGTGCTGAGTGCTGAGTGCTGAGTGGGTAGGGGCGGGTTCAAGAATCAATCTGTGGTTTGTTGAAATCCTGAGTAAACCCGCCCAAACACCGAGTGCTGAATGCTGAGTGGGGAAATATGTCGGCTAATTATGCCCCTCCCACAAATTATGTCAAATCTGGCTACCGCTACTTGCGACTACCCAACCACTTAGCCGCCGCAATACCAATCAAACCGGCGACAACGGGATTGCTGAGAAACTTCATAATTGCTGGTTGTTCCGCTAACACCTCACGGAAAATATCAGGGTGATTGTGATAAGCGAAAGATGCAAGTTTACTCACATCGTCAGCACTCATGCGGTTAGGGTTGCGAGTGGAAAGATTTAATTGTTGTTCTAGGCGTTTGTCGTCTAAACCTCTGGATTTAAATTCTTTGAAAAAGCCTTTGGCTACATCATCCCGTTCATTAGGTTTGATTTGCGCGATCGCTTTTTGTAATTCTGGCTCCATTTGGCTAGCAGGTATCCGTTCAGGACTTGCAGATTTGCCAAATAACTGACGACGTTGATCAGGTGTTGTTCTCTGAGCAAAATCATCAAAGTTGTCGTAGGAAACATCATCCAGAGATTCTACATTATTACCCTCAGACAAATCTCTCATGATTTGCCGTCTATACTCTTCGCTACTTGTCACTTTACTTACTCCTTTTATGGAATCAAATTAGCTATACTGAATTTGATTAGTCGCCCTATCATACTGAGTAGTCAAAATTAACTGTTTGTCTGGCCCATATACCAAAACACTGAGATTT
>PWQB01000426.1 GCA_003556955.1 Nostocaceae cyanobacterium CSSed10_463m | reverse complement strand
TGAGTATTGAGTGCTGAGTGGGTAGGGGCGGGTTTAAGCAGTTAGTCTGTGGTTTATCGAAATCCTTAGTGAACCCGCCCGTACAAGAGTGGGGAAAGTGCTGAGTGCTGAGTGTTGAGTGTCTAAAACTTGATATCGTTACTCAAAGGTTGAAGTTGAGTACCGGGATAATAAAATTGCAAAATTTGAGAATTTGACCAACCCAGTCTAGCTAAGTTTTGCGCCCCAGTTTGACTTAAGCCTACTCCATGACCAAATCCACCACCAATAAAAGCATACCCCCACAAGTCTGGTGTACCTTTGTTGAGCGCTTCTATATAAAACAGTGTACTTCTAGGAGCTGCAAAGGCACTGCGAATTTCGTCTTTTTCTAAAGTAAAAATGCCAATATCTGTCTTCACTGCTAGTTCCAGAATCCGGCCACTTCTGCTACGCTTGATCACAGACATAGCCTCAACAGTGTTAAATTTGGCATAGGGGCTATTTTTGATTTCCAGAAATCTTCGTAAAAGCTGATTAATATCATCAATGGGCGTTTCCCGATTCCAACGAAAGGTATTCCAGGCACTTTCGTTAAATCCTTCGCGTTTATTAATAAATTTGCGAAAGTTGGTTTCATCAGCTAAACTTTTTTGAGATAAATCCCAAAAGTTAGTTGCAGCGTCTACTACAGGGCGTAAATAAGGACGATCTTCACCATTCCATACATCACTAAAGTAGGCAGTAACACCGCCAGTGGTAGAAGAATATAGGGCATCCACTAGCTGATTATCATAAGTTAAAACCATGCCTCTAGTGGCGGCGATCGCCTTGTCGGTACTGGGGGCTGTGCCGGTCAAACCGTAATAAACTTGGCAGTGAGTATCAGCACACAATTGATAATTATCAATGACAAACCTCCGCAAATTCCGTAAAGCATAAGTCCGGGCGATAATTGCTTGGGCTTCTACGGCGGCGGCGGGTGCAGTTGTGCCAATTTCGTGAGGTACAACCCCCCTTAAATAGCTTTCTAAAGGTACTTCATTAACTAAAGTATATGTTCTATATGCATTGGGCTGTAAAGTCAAGCGTCCGGGATATAGACGATTATTTTCGAGATTTTCGCCTTTTTTAACCCGAATTAAATTTTTATCTGTACTAATTTTTAACTCCTTGGGGCTGTAACGGTTGCCGTTGACTTCCCAACTGACTCGCGGTACTTCCTGCAAAATTTTGGTATCGATATAGGACATTTTCTTTCCAGCCGCTTGTACGCCCTGAAATAGCAAGCGCCGCAGCAAGGGAGTATGATAAACATCTCGTTTTGCCCAAACCTGCCATCTGTCTGGTTGGGCTATTTCCACCTTGATTCCCTGAGAACGCCAATTCTCGGCGCTGTCTTCCGCCGTTTCAAAGGTGCGATATGTACCTAAAACCACTACCTCCTCTAGTTGCGGTTCAGGTAAAGCTTCCATGACTGTTTCTAGCTTGACTGGGTTTTGGGTGACTAAGGTTTTTTGTTGATTACCTTCTGTAAATCTTAGCTGTAAGCGATCGCCTGATGTGGGTTCTAGTTGCAACTTGACTTGGGGATTTTCGCCAAATCGCTGTACAATCCCAATTCTCAGTTCTACATCCTGATTTTTACTATCAACAGCTGAAGCACCTGTCAATCCCAACAAGGAAAATGTGGTCAGTACAGTATAGGAAAAACGCCAGAACGTAGATTTCATAGTCATCATCTAATTCTTACCAATTTTAAAATGCTAACAATTGTTCAGATTTATTTCTGTAGGGAATAGGGAACAGGGAACAGGGAACGGGGAACGGGGAACGGGGAACGGGGAACGGGGAACGGGGAACGTGGAAGAAGGAATTAAGGTATAGGTCGTTTTGTGCAAAATTCAAATAGGAGTCCTATATCTAGTTGACAAATTCACAGACTCTGAGATTCCCAAAAAAGCTTTAGAATTTGTAAGATGGCTAATTTTTGGTACTATTCGTCCCATTTTTTCAACTGGCTGAAATCTTTATGACTCCTCACGAAAGTGATGCAAAACCAGCTGCTACCTCATCGAAAGGATGGAGTAGTTGGCAAGAAAATCTGACTCTGATCGCGATCGCCTTATGTTTGGCCATTCTGATTAGAACATTTATCGCCGAACCCCGCTATATCCCATCAGACTCAATGCTACCCACTTTACACACAGGCGATCGCTTGGTGGTAGAAAAAGTCTCATACCGTTTTCACCCCCCGACAACTGGGGATATTATCGTTTTTCAGCCTCCCGCAGAACTGCAAAACCGGGGATATCCCGCAGATCAAGCCTTTATTAAGCGAGTTATTGGTGTCCCTGGTAAGATACTCAAGGTCAATAACGGTAAAGTTTACCTTGATGGTGAGGCTTTAGAAGAAAACTACATAGCCGAACCCCCAAATCAACCATTTCCCCCCGTACAAGTCCCAGAAGAGAAATTTTTTGTCATGGGAGATAACCGTAACGACAGTAATGATTCTCGCTACTGGGGATTTTTACCGAGACAGAATATCATCGGTCGGGCTGCATTTCGCTTTTGGCCTCCCGATCGCATAGGGTTTATTAAAACCTGAGAAAATACATCAGCTGGGCGATAGTCTCACCGGGTAGATCCAAACGTTGCTGAAAATCGGCTAAGTTTCGGTAACTCCCAGCTGATAACCGATTTTGTACCACTGCTTCAGCCACAGACACATCCATAAAAGGAATTTTAACTAATTGCTCAACCGTTGCCGTATTGGGGTTAACCAACTGAGTCGGATGATCTAAAGATTCATTGTCATAGTAAATAAAATTCAGCAGAGGCTTTAATGGTTCTAGACGCTGAGGAGGAATAGCTAAAGCCGCAGCTACATCTTCAATACAGTAAAATTTAACACCAGAGTGGGAAAGTTCCACAAGCGATCGCGCCTGGTGAATTGACAACCCAGGTAGGCGTAACCAATCATCCACAGTCGCTTGATTAGCATCAATTTGTATACCCAACTTGACCGCCAGTTGAATTTCTTCCCCAGACTGTAATCGATAATAAGGGTCATTGAGGAGTTTGGCGCGGAGTTTTTGTAACTTGGGGTTTAAAGGTAGCCAATTCATGTTTTTCGCTTCATCAAGAAATTTGGTCTAGCAACTGGCGGCGTTTTTGTTCAAACTCGTACTCAGAAATTAGTCCATCTTGACGTAGAGTATCTAACTCACGCATAGCCTTAGCGATCGCTTCTACCTGACTACTGGTTTGGGGTGAGTTCTTCACTGCTGACTTCCCCAAATTAAAATGACGGTCAAAAGCTGCTTCATCTTGTGCTAAATACCAAACTCCCTCAATAGCACTAGCTACCTTGGGGATAGGTGTCCACGAAAGCAAGACATACAACACACCCCACAACGGTTGTCCCAGATAAAACTTATGTAATCCGGAAATTGTCAGCGTCCCAGATAAAGCTAAAATTGCGGCAATGCTGCGACTTTTGCGTTTCGTTAACATAATTCCCCATCAACCTACCACTACCAGAATATCTACAATAAAATAGCAACTGCCACAAAAATATGACTAATTTTCCATAGCCAGTGTTTTCTTTAAGGATATAACACAAACGTCATCTTCAGATCCCCTCTAGCCCCCCTTAAAAAGCAGGGAATAGTGATCAAAGTCCCCCTTCTCAAGGGGGATTTAGGGGGATCTATAGGACTCCTATTTGAATTTTGAACAAAACGACCTATACCTTGATTCCTTCTTCCCTGTTCCCTGCTCCCTGTTCCCTGTTCCCTACCTCTACGAGCAAATTTAGAAACCAAATCGGATTACTATAGAAGGTTTTGCTACCAACAATAAGACTTTTAAAACATCCTCGAAAAAATTGAGCTATAAACTTATAAAGTATATTTGAGAATTATATCTGACAAGTCATGTGTTTTCCCAGGGCAAATATCAAAAGCCTCACCCAACTTTACAAAGCCATAATTTTCATAAAATGATATAGCTGGCAAATTATCATAGTTGGTAAAAACCCAAATTTCCTGAAATTTAAAACTCCGTGCATATTCCTTTAAATTATCGATCATTATTGTTCCCCAACCTTGTCTGCGGTAGTGTGGACGCAAACCAAACCATCCCATCCAGACAACATTAAAGGGACTATCTATAAGTTGATATAGACCCATGACACCGATTGATTCTGCTGCTAGTTTAGCAATATATACCTGCCAAAAAACAATTGCTGGATCAGGCTGGCCAATACCACACCACTTCAGCATGGCTAAACTAAACTGATCTCCAAAATCTAATTCTTTTAAAAGTGGGATAAAATCTACAATATCTGTGGTTTGGATTATACTCAGAGATTTATTGTTAGACATCTGACAACTGAAAGTCAACTACTGTTTTATTTTTGGACTTTTCATTTTTAACTTCACAGCAGCACTAGCCAATTGCGGAAAATACCACCCGCAAACCGCATATTCTTAAACCACCATCAGACTCATTCCAACTCCGGCTAGCACTACGACAAAGTTCTGCACTAAAACTCCAAGAACCGCCACGTAATAGCCGACGGTAAAAATCACCACCTTCTTCCCAGGCGCTGCCATCTGTAGGTGCGCCATTATAATTATTATGCCAAGTATCAGCACACCACTCCCACACTAGCCCGTGCATATCATATAATCCAAAGGCGTTGGCTATCTGAAAACTGCCGACATCGGTTGTTTCTTTGCGGTATTTGCTTTTGACATCCATACCATAAATATCACTACTACAATTGACTAAATCAGTGGTAACCATTTCGCCAAAGTGGAAGGATGTGGTAGTTCCGGCGCGACAAGCATATTCCCATTCAGACTCGCTGGGTAAACGATATTCACGCCCGGTTTTTTCTGAGAGTCTGGCGCAAAATTCTACAGCTTCGTACCAAGATACATTTTCTACAGGACGATTAGCACCTTTAAATTTTGAGGGATGAGGATTTAAAGGTTGCTTGACTTGAGGTAAAGCAGCTACAGCTTTCCATTGAGCTTGAGTTATGGGATATTTACCCATAAAGAATGGTTGCAGAATCACTTGATGTTGAGGATGTTCTTCTGTATCCCCTTCAAACTCTGGGGAACCCATCATGAAACTACCGCCGGGAATTGACACCATTTCTAGTGTGATGTTTTGGTTCAATTTTTCGGCGAAAAATTTGGCTGTAGGGAAATCGCGGTGAACTTCTCTACCTGCTGTATCTACGGTGACGACTTCAAACTTAAAGGTTTCTAAGGGGGGTAATGGAGTGATCACTTTCTTTGGTAACGGTGGTAATCGAATTAATTTAGATAAAGAAAATTCGGCATTTTTTGGTTGTATCCCAATTTGGTTGATGGATTTTAAATCATTAATTACATCTGCTGCTGATTGATACCTTTCGCTAGGCAAATATTTGATTAATTTATTTAAAATTTGGCTTAATTCGTTGCTGATAGTAATACCTTTTTTCTGTAATTCCTCTTGCCATAACCAATTACCATTCATGGCATCATAAAGAGGATCATGAATTTCGCCATAGGTATTTTGTATGGGTAAACATTTTGTTAATAGTCGCACGCAAGTTACACCCAAAGCATATAAGTCACTTGCATGACAGGGAAATCCTGCCATTTGTTCAGAGGGTGCGTAACCAATGGTATAAATTACCGTCGCTTGTCTAGCTAAAGTTGTTTGTGTGACCTGTTTAGCCCCACCAAAGTCAATTAATACTGGTTTACCATCACTGTCACGACGAATAATGTTTTCTGGTTTGATATCACGATGAATGACATTAGCATTATGAACAAATTGCAGAACTGGTAATAAGTCATTTAAAAGTTGATAAATTTGCTCCTCAGTAAAAGCTTGTTTCTGTACTTCTTGTAACAGAGTTTGCCCTTCAATAAATTCTTGGACAAGATACAAGCTAGAACCTTGTTCAAAATAAGCTAGTAATCTAGGAATTTGAGTATGATTTTCGCCCAATTCATACAACCGAAATGCTTCTTCTCGAAAAAATTCGGCGGCTTTGTTTCTTTGAATTGTTCCTCGCACTTGAGGAAAGAATTGTTTGATTACACAAGGTGCATTGAGTCTGTCTGCGTCTTCTGTTGCATAAGTTCGGCTAAATCCACCTTCACCTAAAAGCTGCAATACGCGATAGCGATTTCTCAGGAATTTGCCAAAGTTGCTTTGTCCGCAACTCATGCAAAATATAGTACCTTCAGGATTGAATGGATTCGAGCAATTGGGATTTTGGCAAATTTGCATAATGAGGAGGAAATAGCATCTTATCCAAACTTAGCCCCAATAATATCAAATTCAGAATACATATATAGTCAAATAAACCTGAACAACATAGCACCTGTATATATACTAGTAGGGGAAAATACAAATGCATAAATTTAATTTATTTGTCTGTTCTGGTTATTATTTAAATACCAGTACTTCTGAGATTATATATTTTGATCACAAGAAAAATAATATTGTGAAACACTTAAATTTGTCAAGGGTTTTGACTGATGATTAATTATGCCTAGTATACAGATTATTTTTTGTTATCAAAAGCACGAATTAATTCTGCTATTAAGGCCACAATTGCAGATACTGTAATCAATAGAACACTCAGAGCATTCATATCAGGCTTGACTCCCGTTCTAATGCGACTAAAAATTTCTATTGGTAGGGTGTTAGAACCGCTACCTGATGTGAAACTAGCAATGAGAAAGTCATCTAAACTCAATACAAAAGCTAGCAGACAGCCAGCAATAATCCCAGGCATTAATTGAGGTAATAGTACTTTCATAAATGCCTGTATTGGTGTAGCGCCTAAATCTAGGGCTGCTTCTTCTAAGTGGGGGTCTAAATTGTTCAGTCTGGAAGATACTACAACTGCGATATAAGCCAAGCAAAATACTATGTGCGCTGCAATAATTGTCCACAAACTCAAGGGAATGGCAAAAGCTGCTAAAAAAACTAACGTGGCTACTGCGATCGCAATGTCTGGAATAATTAAGGGTAGGTAAGAAATACCCCGATACAAATTCTTACCCCAAAACTGATAACGTGCCAATCCTACCGCCATTAAGGTTCCCAGCACAGCCGAAATACCCACTGCACACAAGGCAACTATCAAACTATTCTTCAAAGCTGATAAAATTCGCTCGTCGCTGTATAATTTGTAGTACCAATCAAGGGTAAAACCTTCCCAAGTGGCACTGTAGGGCGACTGGTTGAAGCTATAAAAGCCCAGTACCAGTATAGGCAAATACATAAATATATATAAAATTACGGTGAAAACCGCCTGCCAAGAGACACGCGGTTTTTTTGATGAAGAACTATGCACGTTGATGTTGATAACTGATGAACGTGTTCTGTATAACTTAAAATTTTAACATTGTCAAGATGATTCTGGGAACTAGAAAATCTTCCTTCTTGAGAGGAATATCTTTTATAGCACTACGCATACACGTAAGGACATTGTTGATTGCTGAAAGCCTTGATGTACGGGCGGGTTTACTAAGGATTTCGACGAACCACAGACTGACTCTTGAACCCGCCCCTACCCACTCAGC
>PWQB01000255.1 GCA_003556955.1 Nostocaceae cyanobacterium CSSed10_463m | reverse complement strand
CTGAATTTATTGGACGTGTCCCAATGGTAGCAGTGGTTGATCCGTTGGATGAAGAAGCGCTGATGGCAATTTTGACCCAACCACGCAGCGCTTTGGTGAAACAGTACCAAAAGCTGCTCAATATGGATAACGTCCAATTAGATTTTAAACAAGATGCTTTGCGAGCGATCGCTCAAGAAGCCTACCGTCGAAAAACAGGTGCTAGAGCATTGCGGGGTATCGTAGAAGAATTAATGCTTGATGTCATGTACGAATTACCATCCCGTAAAGATGTTAGTCGCTGCATGGTTACCAAGGAAATGGTAGAGAAACGTTCAACAGCTGAATTGATAGTGCATCCGTCTTCCCTACCTAAACCAGAATCAGCTTAGTAGTCATTGGTCATTGGTCATTGGTGAGCCAGTAAGGTTTTGGGGGTTTCCCCCATGAACAACTGGCAAACCCGAAGGGTTATTTGTCATTGACTTTTGACTTTTGACTTTTGACTTTTGACTTGAGAAAAATGCCTTATATTTGTGTTCGTGGTGTTGAGCATTATTATGAATGGATCAAAAAACCATCTGGTTCCTTAGTTAAGCCAGTCATGGTTTTTATTCATGGTTGGGCGGGTTCAGCGAGGTACTGGAAAAGTACAGCTAATGCATTAGTCAACCAATTTGATTGTTTACTTTACGATTTGCGGGGCTTTGGGCGTTCTCGTGGAAAACCTGACATAGCCTCGTCCAGTAAATCTGTTGTCGAGTCTGAGTCAAACCCCGAAACATCAGCAGCAATCAAAGAGTTAACTTATGAATTAGAAGAGTATGCAGAGGATTTAGCAGCGTTGCTAGATGAATTGCAACTCCAGCGTGTATATATTAATGCTCATTCGATGGGTGCATCTATTGCGACATTATTTATTAACAGTTATCCTCAACGAGTCGAACGAGGGATTTTAACCTGTAGCGGTATTTTTGAGTACGACGAAAAAGCCTTTACTGCTTTTCATAAATTTGGTGGTTACGTAGTCAAATTTCGTCCTCAGTGGTTAAGTAAAATACCGTTAGTTGACAGAATATTCATGGCGCGATTCTTGCATAGTCCCATCCCCAATTCTGAGCGACAGGCTTTTTTGCAAGATTTTCTCCAAGCAGATTATGATGCGGCTTTGGGGACAATTTATACTTCAGTCAGCAAAGCACAAGCAGAATTAATGCCCCAGGAGTTTGCCAAGCTGACAGTACCGATTTTGCTGGTAGCGGGTGAGTATGACCAGATTATTCCTGCCGAAATGGGTCGTCAAGCTGCTGCCAAGAGTGAGAACATAGAGTTTGTGATCATTCCCAATACATCCCATTTTCCGATGTTGGAAGATATATCAACTTATATACACCACCTGCAAAAGTTTCTAAATTAAGTAGTGGAGGATAGGGAACAGGGAACAGGGAATAGGGAGCAGGGAAACGGTTTCGCCTTTATTCAGCAAGCCCTATTTAGAGCAAGATTGCTGCCAAGTTAGTTTTTTCTCCACAGTTTGTTCTTCCCCAGGTGGAACAGTCCGTTCATCCATAAAATAAATATCAAAGCTGTTTAATATTTGAGAATTTGTGTGTTGAGTATTCCAGCTGCGGCATAAGTATTCCCCGTAGAACGGATAAAGCTTTTTACCAATGGCACGGTTAAGATTAATAAAATAGGTGCGCCATTGCATATTCCGGTAGATGGCACTTCTCACACCCAGGCTAGGTTTATCCCAATTCACAGGACTACCATTCCGGAAAATATCAACTTCGGTGTCATCTTGTAAACGTCCAACAATTACGTGCCAGCCGTCGTCTCTAGGGGGATTAGGTGCAAAAATACTCCAAGATTGGTCAAGGCGTGTGACTCTGCCAATAAAATTAGTCCGTTGCCAGATTTTTCTCGTAAACAACTCAGGAGTATAACTACTGATGTTCCAAACAAAAGTATAAATTAATAACAGTGTGACTAGCCCATTCATCAGACGTGAGGGACGCACTGACAAAGGACGAAATTGTAGGGGTTTAGTAAATGTACCCGCTATTTTCCGGTTAGAGGCGATCGCTTCATAAAACTTTGTCCCCACTGCCATTACAGGTTGCCAAGTCAGCAAAGGCAACAAAAACCCCCATACAGGAGACAAACTCACGACATAGGCAATGCCTTGAAACTTGAAATGTCGCTTGCCTTGCCAATCCTCAATTACCCAGGAATTATGAGTTTGCATATCTGCATAAATATCTGGATAGTCCTGTGCCATTAGTAAGGGGGTTCCTGGTAAAATTAGCAACGTCCGCAACAAATGTACTACTTTTTTACAGAAGCCACAATCAGCATCGAAGTAAATTGTCAAGCCTTCACGGGCTGGTGTTTGTAACCGCTTGTGCAATCCCTGCCAAAAGGAACTGGGGAGAAATGCTAACCAACTGAAAATACTTAAGAAGGGAAAAATACCTAAGTTGAGGGTGAGACCAAATCCGGCGTGTAGCATGATGAAGGTGACTACAGCCCACATCCGAAATAGGTGATTACGGAAGGGAATAAACAAAACTAAGGGGCCAAGCCATTCTAAAACTAGAGTGAAATGGGTAAATATGGTCAGGATGGGAGAAAAGTTTAATAGGAAGTGACCCAGAGGGGTGACATATTGATCAAAACTCAGAGAATAGTAAACTGCACTACCATCCATCCAAATGGGGCTACGGCTTTTAAAGGCGGCTGAAAATATGTAGATAAAACACTGCTGAAAAATTAAAGCTACTGTAGCAGCTGAAACAACTCGTTCTGGTAAGTGACGTTGATTAGTGTTGAAGGCGCTGTCAATGGAATAAGCAGCCCCTAAAGGTAAGAACATAGCCCAAAACATCAAAGCTCGGAGAACATCATCAGCTGCAAAAATTAATACCGGATTGCGATTGTGGAGTGAGATCAGCAATATCCAGGAGGCAATGGTGGCTAATCGAGTCCGATAACCGACCAACATGGCGATCGCCATTAATCCGGCTATGAAAAATAACAGCACCTGGAAAATCGGTTCCCCACTCATAGCATGAATAGACCAGTGCCAAGGTCTACTAATATCTGCTAATAAGCTGCGGGGCATGATCCCGGCATCAGTATAATGAGCCGTGAGGTCACCAAAGCGAATACCCAAATCAGTGAGAATGACTAAGGATATACCGATGCGAAAGGCCGCCAGCGATCGCAAGTCAAGTCCAAATACAGTCTCTAGGTTTTTTGTCCAGGAATTTGGGGATGTTCGCTCTTTAGTAACCATAAAAATTCGACCTCATGGGCATTAAAAATAACTTCAGTTGATGCTGTTTTGGGGCTTTGGGCTATTGAGTTGGTCACCCATAACAGACTGGAGTTGTTGGACGAGTTCAGTAGTCCGGATGCGGCGACCTGTATGATTTAAGTGATAGTGAGTGTCGGCAAATAATTGAGAATCAGTTTTGACGTTCAAGCTCACTTCGTCATAAAGTACTGGGGCAATTTTACCCAACTCCTCGGCTGTTTTGCGGATATTAGTGAGAGTTGTGGGGTCATCACTGGCGTAAATCCAAGATAATCCCAGTATCAAAGTTGCTCCTTGAGATTCCACCTCTTGTTTAAACTGGCGGATACGCTGTAAAACGTAGGGCGAAACGCTTTCCCTAATGTTCAATTTCCACCAATCTCCAGATCGTGATTTGGTAACCGTAGGATCACCGTTAGCAGTGATGGGGTCAGAATAATAACCTGTTAATTGTCCTTTTTCTATCAAGTCGAGGGTTGATTTAGTGACAGCGCGGAGGCTCGGCGTACCCAACAGCATCATCTCTTGAGCTAGGGTTTTAGTCGGTATATTCCCTAGCCCTGGTCTGCCAATAGCGACACCAAACTGAGCCGAGCGATCGCCAAATCCATCTTTACTTAATAGCAGTAGGTACTCTGGAATCAAGATGACAATATCACCGGGTTGAATGGCATCAGTCACACTGGGTAAAATCACATCCAAGCCGATGGGGCCATCAGTAGCAATGTTGATGGTGGGGATGCCTAATTGCGTTTGCATGAGTGCAGCATCTACGGTGTAATGCGCTCCAGAACCACCGACAATTAAAATACGTCGAGGTGCTTGGACTTGTTGCGCGATCGCCATTTTCTGCTCATACAACATTCTGACCCAACTCAGTTCCCCTCCATAGCGGACATTGTAGAAATAACCAGCACCCCAGGCTAAACTGGCGATCGCAAACCAACTGGAGAACCTAAAAAACTTGTTCATCGCTAGAACTCAAAGTAGATGAATGGAGATGGTGTATTTGCCGCCAGCAAAATAGTTAAGGCAAATAATGTCCGCGACACCCAAGGAGAAAGTAATAAATCATACTCACATTCCCGTTGCTGCCAGACTCCTATGTGTTCCATCAGCAACAAAGTAATTGCCAACACCAGAGTTACCCCTAATGCTATAGCTTCATTGCCGCCAAAAAATGTGAATGCTGCCCCCAAATTAGATAGAGAATATTCCCAAGGTGTGACTAGAGTTTGGAGCTTTTCCAGCAAGCGGCTAGTATTAGTTTCCATGAAGAACAGACAGCCCAAAATGATCGAGCCAAAAGTTAAAGCCCAGGAAACGAACTGAGGCATGAGGAACTGTTGCTGTCCCAAAATTTTATAAAAAGGTCGGCCAGCATAGCGCAGTACCAACAGTAAGATTCCGTGGTAAGCGCCCCAGATAATGAAGTTCCAGGCGGCTCCATGCCAAAACCCAGAGAGGGTAAAAGTAATAAATAGATAAAATGGGGCCCATTTCTTGTTCTGCCCCATGAGTGGCAAGAAAACATAGTCTCGAAACCAGCTGCTCAGGGTAACGTGCCATCTGCGCCAAAACTCGTTGATACTCTGAGAAGTGTAAGGAGCCAGAAAGTTCAGAGTCAGATTAATGCCTAAACATTTGGCTAATCCCAGAGCCACAAAACTATATCCACCAAAGTCAAAATAAATTTGTAGTGTAAATAAAAAAGCAAAGAACCATAATAACCAAGGGTTCTGAACTTGCTCTAATTTGATATAGGGTGAAATATTATCGGCTAAAACAAACTTCATAAACATCCCCAAAGACAGCCAGCGAAAACCTGCTTCAAAATTATCAAGAGTAAATTTAAAGCGGAAATTTTCAATTTGAGGAAATAAATCAGCCCGGCGTTCAATAGGACCCGCCACTACTTGGGGAAAGAAGGAGACAAAGTTAACATAATCTAAAACACCAATTGGTTGCTTCTTGATGCTTCTGTAGGAATCAACCACAAAAGCTACCATCTGGAAGGTGTAGAAAGATAATCCTGGTGGGATAGAACCCATACCGGGAATATTTTGTGATTGCCAACTAGCTGATAATCCTGGCACTACTAAACCCAAAACACCCCCCACGAGGAAGTTGAGGTATTTAAAATAAGCCAAGATACTGACATCAATGATTACTAGAGTGGTAGCGATCGCTTTAGCTTGCCATCCACCTTGGCGCAACATCAACCGCACCATCACATAGTTGAAAATAATTTCGCAGATGAAGATCGCAAAGCTAGAGCGAGAGGCACTGACAAACAGCATCAATGACATTGCTGCCAAGCCGATGGTATCAAATGAGCCTTTCCACAGTTGTAATGACTTAGCAATATAGCGGACTGAAAAGTAAGGAATACTAAACAGCAGCAGCACCCACCAGAATGAAAACTCCGAAAAATTCAATTCACCCTTCCTCTCGCCTGTAGCGCAGACTACCTAAACTCTAATGAGTTTGCCATAAATTAACAGGGAAATAATTACGAATTACGAATTGCGAATTACCAATTGCGAATTACGAATTACGAATTACGAATTACGAATTATTACCCTGTTGATGAGATCAGCTACCACTAATTTTGTTCCAGAGGCCTCCCCAACCTTTATTTTTTGAGGCTGGTTCTTGGGCTTTACTAGCAACTACTGGCTCTGGTACAGCCGTTTCTGTTGGCGATATATTCATTTCATTCACCAAGTAAAAGGCTGCTTTTTCAATGGTGGGGTAGTCCCAGAGTAGAGTTGAGGGTAATTCTGTACCCAACCAATCTTCCATGTCACCAACAATGGTTACTGAGTCAATAGAGTCTAAACCATAGCGAGTCAAAGGTTCAGTGACTTTAATAGTTTGGACACCAATGCCCAACTGTTTGGCAATCTGTTTGACAAACCAGCCTTGGATGATATCGACAGCAGTTGTTTCATTAAGCTGGGAGCTGGAGTTTTGCAGTTGCATCTGTGGAAGTCTCCTGTTGTGTGGATTTTGCTAGTTGGAATGGAACGATGGAAAACATTCGCTCTTCTGTGTACAAGCGAAGCAATTCTTGAGCGATCGCTTGATCTGCGATGCGTTCAGGTAATGCTTTCGCTGGGCGGAAAGTCAACATCAGTTGGCGAAGACTGAGGACTAGCCACTCACCCTGAGCAAAGAATTCTCCTAGATGATGACGGTTATAAAGCCACATATATACACAAGCTGCGGCTGAATGCAGTACACAATATTGTTTGGCTAAGTCAAAAACTTCTGGTGATTGCTCATGTCCAAACTGGAAATTGGTAGCTGTTATTTGTTCATCTAGAAGATTTAGTTCCTCCCGAATCATCTGAGTGAAGGTAATGATCTGGGAGAGAATGGTGGTATTCAGGTGACAGTCTGGTTGTAAGTCGGATAGAGATGCTAATGCTAGGTCTAGTCCTTGCAGAATATCGTCTCCACCCCGGTTTACCAGTTCGAGTTTTTTGCCATTGAAGGGAGGCAAAGATTGTGTCAGGTCAAAGGTTTGGGCTAAACGTGTCTGGAGTTTTTCCCCGTTAATGCCAGCATTTCTTTGACGAGATTTAGCCAGTTGACGTAGTTGTAGTAACAAGGCATGAAGGTTAACTACTGTACTGCCATCAAACATACTGATAATGGCGTTATCCCGCAGTAACTTTTGAAAGATGCCGAAGTCGTGGGTTTCACGCATATAAAAACGTGACCCTAGAACTACAGAGACGTTCTGCACCACTTTTTCCAGAGTTGTGGTGACAGAATATTTAACTACTGCCGACCAGACACTGATTTGCTCTGGCATTGTGCTAAATCCTCTGGTTACGCCGATGGTGGCACAGTCGCAAATGAGGATATCCAAAAAAGCATCTATCAATGTGCGTTGGGGTTGGGGCATCTGGAAGACTGTTTTGCCATACAGTTGCCGTCCCAAGGCAAATTTTAGGGTAGTACGCAGGGCAGTATCGGCAGCACCTTGCGAAAAAGCGGCACATAAAGCCCTAGTAATTTGAAAGCCTTTGAGCGCTAGTTCTAGTCCTACTCCTTCGGCTCCCAAGCGCATAGATTCAGGGATAAAACAGTTATCAAAGCGGATACCACTCATATCTGATCCGCGAATGCCGTGGGTGAGGATTTTCGGCAAGTGACTATAGTGATCTGAATTAATTTTGCTTTTTTCCACCATAAACAAAGACAGACTGCGAGCGCCTCCTGCCTCGTCGGTTTTGGCTAAGACAAAAGCGATGCCGGAAATGGTGGCGCGATTAATTGGCCATTTCTCTCCATTGAGGATATAGCCACCGGGAACT
>PWQB01000654.1 GCA_003556955.1 Nostocaceae cyanobacterium CSSed10_463m | reverse complement strand
GACTCCGGCTAAGACATCTAAACTGCGACGCACTAAACGCCCAAAGGCATTTTCAGTGATTGTAAATTCGGCTAATAATATGGCTGTACCCACACCCAGGGGAAGAGAAACCCCTAGACAAACTCCTAATATCAAACCAGTAGAAATTAGTATCGGGGCAATTCCGCCTTCACGTCCAGCATTTCGGGGTTCTGTTGTCAAGAATTGCCAAGATATTTGCCCGATACCATGCCAAATGATATCGCCTAAAATCCAGCAAAAAATGGCGGTGACAAAGAGAGCGATCGCCCACATAATCAGGGTAGGTAATGGCAGTTTCATAGATAAATATTCCTCCTACTGACACCTTCAGCAATGACGACTAATAAGGCGATCGCCATCATTAACAACAAGCCACTCACAAACAAAGCTGAACGGTGGTTCCCAGTAGCATAAGCCATCTCTAAGGCGATATTAGCGGTGAGGGTGCGAACAGGGTCAAATAAGCTGGTGGGAGTCTGGACGACATTACCACAAACCATTAATACTGCCATCGTTTCCCCTATGGCGCGTCCTGTTCCCAAAATCAAACCAGTCAATAAACCGGATTTAGCCGCAGGTAAAACAACGCCTCGGATGGTTCCCCAGTGAGAGATTCCCAAAGCTGCTGCACCTTGTAGATATTCCTGTGGAACTTTGGCAAAACTGGCTTCTGCGGTGAGTGCAATTGTTGGTAAAATCATGAATGTCAAAATAGCGATTCCTGCTAAAAGACTGGTTCCGGGTGGTTGCAGTTTGCCAATCAGAGGGACAAGCACAACTAAACCCCAGAAACCGTAAACTACAGAGGGAATTCCTGCCAGTAAATTAATTAATTGCCGATAAAATACAGCAATGAAAGGCGGTGCATAATACTGACAAAATATCGCCGAACCTATGCCTATAGGTGCAGCTAAAATTACCGCACCGAGTGTTACTAATAAACTTCCCCACAGCATCGGCAACAAATTATAAAATTCTTCCACTGGATGCCAAGATGGATCAGTGAAAAAACGTAACCATCCTATCTGTTGGATTACTGGTAGTGCTTCAAGTAATAAGAATGCCGTAATTAAGATAACTATAATACCTGTGATGGCAGCAAATAGCCGTAATATCCACAGCAAAACGATATCACTTTGAGATGGGGACAAATTCTTGTTTTTGAACAATATCATGGACTTGAGGCGACTGGGCAAACTCAATAAATGCTTGTTTTAACCCTTGTGGCTGGGTTTTAGTAACCAAATTTAAGGGACGGGAAAGGGGAAATGTCTGGTTTTGGACATTCTCAGTAGTCGCAGCGATTGCATTCAAGGGTAATAGCTTGATAGGAATACCACTATTAAGGCTAAATTCAGCCGTCCCAATTGATACATAAGTAATGGCGTTGGGGTTTCCTGCTACTGTTTTAATTCCCTGCTGATTGTCGCCAATAACTACAGATGCTTTGATATCGCTATTCTGGATTTGGAAATAATTCAGAAACAATTCTAGGGTAGAACGTCCCTCAGCTTTATTCACAACTGTAATTGGGGCATTTTTGCCGTTAACCTGTTGCCAGTTATCAATTTTACCAGTGTAAATGGCTAAAATTTGTTGATTTGTTAGAGATTTTACAGGATTATTTTGGTGTAGAATAATACCAATTCCATCACGGGCGATCGCAAAACTTTCTAAATCTGTTTCTTCATCTTTGAGGCTACGAGATACCATACCCACATCAGCGACTCCTGTCCTCACATCAGCCATACCACGAGACGAACCACCTGTTTGTACATCTACTCGCACATCAGGATATTTGGATTCAAATCGCTTACCAATTTCTGCGGCTAATGGTGCTACTGTACTAGAACCTGTTAAAACTAACTTTCCTTGTAATTGATTTGTTGATTGGGTCGCTATTGGCGATGGTTGCGTACAAGATTTTATCCCTAAGCAAATTATGAAACCGACAGCAATAAATGCTAGGTTTTTGAGTTGTTTCATTAAGAAAGGTTTTAGTTTCTATTCAAAGGAAAGAAGACAACAGCCTAAATCAATGACTTGATCATTTTTGACTTGTCGAACTGTTGGCACAAAATGGTAAAGTACCGCCTTACCATCTCGTTTTGCCTCCACAAAACCTGCTGATCGCAAAATTTTTAAATGGTGAGATAACAAACTTTGTTCTAGTTTTAAGACAGCATTTATTTCCCCGACGTGTTTAGGGCTTTCCATGAGAATTTTGAGAACAGATAGACGAGTTTTATCTGCTAAAACCTTGAGTTGCTCGGCACAAAAGGATGGAGAAGATACATTTTTAGGGTTCATCATTCACCATGAGTATGGTTTGAATTGCTATTGATATGAAAATATTTTCATCTTTTTTCTAGAATATACCACACTTTTTGATTATTTTCCCAAAGTAACTGTCTAAGAGGATGTTTAAAAGTCTTATTGTCGGTAGCAAAACATTCTAGATCCCCATAAATCCCCCTTGAGAAGGGGGACTTTGATCACTGTCCCCCCTTTTTCTACGCCGAAGGCTCATCCCCGAAGGGGTTTAGGGGGGCTAGGGGGGATCACTAAGTGCCTAAAATCACAGCCGGACACTTTTAAAACACCCTGTAACCTCGACTTTATCCATTTTTTTCACAACGCGATGGGTATCGCTGAAACCTTTGTGGGGTAGGTGTTGTAATTCTTGAATTTCATCGAGAATCAGTGAGATGGAAAAAGTATTTGCACAGAAGCCAGGGTTTTTGCCAAATAAGGAAACCGAGTTGCAATACATTTCGGTTAAGGGATGTAGAGACGTTCCATGGAACGTCTCTACAAGGGTTTTCGGCTCCCGAATTTGCTTAACCGAACAGTATTGAACAAAAATGTTAATTTTGGATACAGTCGAGCTAACATCAACATTAAAAATTTTTCGTAGTCCCGGTAACAGGATTAAATTCAAAACGCTGTTGATAGTTTGTTTCACCATACAAATTGAAGCTAATTGTCGGTTCATCACCCAAGGCTTCAACATGGTGAATAGCATCAGGCATTAAACCCATAATTTCGCCTGGATTTAAAATAATATCTCCGGCTTTTTCAATGCTACCGTTTTGATCAGTCCGTCTCCAAATAGTATTTTTTTCTTCTCCACTAATTAGTGCGACAACTCCCCAAGTAGCATGGTTGTGAATCGGTGAAACTTTTCCCGGTAGCCAGGCGACTGTTTGCACCGTCAAAGGAAAATCCGGCTCATCATATAGGGTGAGAACTGACCAGCCTGTTTCGGGATTTGGTTCAAGATATTCACCTTGCAGCCATTCTGAACTGGTTAATAATCGCCGCACTAGGGGACAAATTGCTTGAAGTCGCAGGCGATCGCTCTGAAATTTATGTAGAATATCTTCGAGATCCGTTAAAAACCGATAGAGTCGATATTGACGTGTTAATAATTCTAAATCATCTTGTGATTGTTCCCAAGTTTCGCACTTACCATCATCTGTGACTAACCAATCTTGACTTATCATATTTTTTAAAGATGACTATATTTAGTAAAATTAACTTGCTTGATAACCCAATAAAGTAAAGTATTCATAATAAATTATCGTTGCTGAGTCATTGCGATCACGGTTTCCACAGTCAATTCTGAGATGTTGCCCAGGGTGGGAAGTGTGTCCGTGTCGGCATAAACCAATGGTAACTCTTGATTTTCCCAAACCCAGATTTGTTTTCGCTGAATATCAATCAGCCAAGCAAGTTGTGTCTCGTTACTCAAACAGTGCAGGATTTTTTTTTGTATATCTATGGTGTTTTGGTCGGGAGAGCGAATTTCAATTAACCAGTCTGGTGAACCTTGTAGTGGCCCATCTTCATCAGAAAGACGCTCGCTTTTAACAACAGCAATATCAGGTACAGGAGACATCGGAGGCACGATACACCGGAGTTCTTGGATGGCTTCGTATGCGGTAGTTTGGCTGTTGATTAGGTTCACAAGGTTACGTTGGAGACGGGAATGAAACAGCGTCGGCATGGGTTTTTGCTGGGCTTTTCCCTGGATGAACTCCCAAGCAGGAGAGGCTTCAATATTAGGTTGCTGAAGAAAATCGTCTAAGGAGTTAGTGAGGGTAGGAAATTGCATAGTTGCCTCAGCTGTAGGAAAAAGGCTTTATCCTATTTTTTACCACTATTGTAAAACCATTATTTTTTTCTCCGGTCTTTCCGCTAAAGAGCGATCGCAATTTTTCTATTTTACCAATCAGGCGATCGCATGACATTGACATACTTTCTGCCTTTTTTGTAATGCACTATTTTAAGCTTGCCACGCATTAGGGGCGCAAGACCTTGCGCCCTGATGACTAGCGCACGCGATAAGATTGGTGACAAGCCAAACACTGATAACGAACTGCAACCAAGTCAGCAGATGCACTAGCTGAGTCTGATGGTTCTTTTAAAGATTTTTCTAGAGATAACAGGCTTTCTTGAAAACCCTGAATATGCTGGGAAAATTTCTCTGATTCTTGCCAAATTAAAGGTTTAGCTCCTTTCTTGTCTTCATCTGCTGCTGTTCCCTCTGGAAACAATTCTGGAAAATATTCAGCAATTGTTTTTAAAGCTGCAACATGAGTCAGCGCTTGCTCTGGAAACGGCGCATCATGATCAATAATACCTTCGAGGGAACGAAAATGAGCTGATACGGCTCTCATTTGCTGACGACGATAAAAGGTAATGCGTTCAGCATCTGACTGGAAGTTTTCAGGAGTCACAGGATCAACAATATCGCCCCAACGTCCGGGAATAACTACGGGTGCATTAGTTTCCTGTGTTTGTCCTGGGGAAATCAAGGAAATAGTCAATAAAGTAATAAATAGGGTTATAATGCCGAACCTGAAAAAACGACGCATTTGTTTTCTGGAATGAGAATTTACCGAGAATGATTATCATATAATTTTCAGTAGTGTTGCAACTGGTGATAAATCGCTAGAATCAAAATGTTTACTTATTTGTGCTGAAGTTGTGGCTACTATATCCTGTCCCCATTGCCATCAACTGGTTGATAGTCAGGCGATTACTTGCCCCTATTGTCGGACAACTCTCAAAGCTTACGGTCATCCAGGGATTCCACTACACCGTGCTACCGGGGAAGAGTATCTGTGTGACAGCTGCACATATCACGCCGATGACACTTGTAACTTTCCTAAACGCCCCTATGCTAAAGACTGTACCCTATATGAAAACCTCGAAGAAAACAAATTAAGATTACAAGCGCAACGGGAAGCCAGCAGCTTTGGTGCAACTGTGCAAAAATGGACTAAACGCCATCAATCTTGGCTGCTGCTACTAGGTTTAGTATTCATCTGTTTGCTTGTAGCAATCTCAACTGCTTGATATTGTGATGGTTTCGGTAGTAGATTCAACGGGGATTTTTGGTTCTTCGGCAAATAAAGTTAAATCGAACCAAAAAGTAGTACCCACTCCCACTTCACTCACCAGGTGCATTTGACTATGATGGCGTTCCATAATATTTCTGACAATGGATAAACCCAAGCCAGTACCTTCTAGGGTGTGAACTCGGTTTTCTACACGGAAAAATCGGTCAAATATGGCTTGTTGGTCTTCTGGGGCAATGCCAATACCTGTATCGGAAATTTCCACCCGCACATGAGCTTGCTGATTGTGTGAATCTGGTTTGGGATCTAATTGGTAGGCGCGAATGGCTACTTGACCACCCGACTGCGAAAATTTGAGAGAATTACCGACTAAATTAGCTAATACTTGTAACAATAAATCATAATTACCCAAGACTAAGGGTAAATTTATGGGTACTTCCTGAATTAGTTCAATTCCCTTGTCCTTAGCATTGAGTTGGTAAGTTCGCAGGGTTTGCTCAATGGCTTGTGCTAAATCTACGCCACCAAAATTGTAACTGCGTCCAGATTCGAGTTTGGACAAATCTAAAACATCGTTAACTAAACGGGTGAGTCTGTCGGTTTCATTATTGACTGTTTGCAGAAAATCCTGTCTTTGTTCTACACTCAGGTCTTCGCCATACTCATGCAAAGTTTCAATAAAGGATTTGATATTAAATAGGGGTGTGCGTAGTTCGTGAGAAACGTTACTGATAAATTGGCTTTTGGCTTCGTTGAGTTCTACCTCACGGGTAATATCTTGGACGGTGATGGCAATACCTTTGATACTTTCCCGTTGGAGGTTGAGTACAGTGGTCAACATAATCCGAATGGTGCGCTTGGTGGCTTCGTTTAAATGAATGCGAAACTCGGCACTTTCACATTCACCTGCGGCCATTTCATACAAGGGACGGGTAATTTCCATCTGCACGGCTGAGGGCAAATGATGTAAAACGTTGCTACCTTCAACTGTTGTTCCTTCCCAGCCAAAAATCCTTCGCGCTGTGGGGTTAACTAAAATCACCTGCATACTGTTGTCAATTAATACAGCCCCATCAGCAATTGTGGAAACCAGCGTTTCTAGTTTGGCTTTTTCTGCGGTGAGTTCTTCAATATTTTGTTCCTCATAGCGCTCTAGACGCTCTGCCATTTCATTAAAGCTGAGAATTACCTCTCCTAGTTCGCCACCCAAGGGTAAGTCAATGCGCTGCTTGAAATTACCCGCAGCAATTTGTTTTACCCCCACTAAGAGTTCTTTAATGGGTTTGGTAATGGTCAAAGCGTTAATTACTCCTGCTAAAATCACCATTACCCAAATCGTGATAAAAACTGCAATGGTGACATCACGGGTGAAATTAGTGGAAATAACGGCAGTTTGGTTGGGGTTGATGCCAATGGCTAATACACCTTGGTATTTTTGATCAACAATCAGGGGGATAAATACATCGGTGACAACTCCATCTGGGGTTGTATGTTGCCGCACCATTGGCTTGTCCCGGTCATTGGTGTAATCTTCTGGCAGTTGTATTCGTCTTTCAATTGTGAGGGAATTTTCCACCTCTGGTTGCCAAAAAGGAATACCGAAAAATATCTTGCCAGTTTGATCAGCGTAGAGCATATAACGCACACTAGAGGTAGTGCTGTAGAAGCGTTGGGAAAATTGGGCTACCTCAGTCAGGTTATGGTCAGCGATGAGGGGTGCAACGTTAGCAGCAAGCAGTAGTCCTAGGTCACGGCCAAAGCGGGTATCATTCATCCGAGCGTCTTGCTGAATTGTATTCACAGCCCAGAAAGTTAGACCACTCATGACCAATGATACGACCAAAGTGGCGACGGCTAAAAGTTTGGTCTGGAGGGTAAATTCAGACCACCAGTTAGTGAGTGTCTTGGACACGCCATTGGCGAACGCTTCTCGGATTGTTTTTAAGGGAGCCAGCATTTTTAGCAAAGTTGTTAGTAGTTTCGGTTATTTAACCCAACAACTAAAAAATTAACAGTGAATATAAATATGTTAATTGAAAGATGAAGGTGCGGATGAGATGGCGATTGTTCCGGTCAGGTTTGGCTGCGATGCCAGCAGATGAGGTTAATCGCCCTACCTCTATGGTTTTCTGGGATCTATGTCTACTACATCTCAATCATACTGTGGTCTTTGAGATTAAGTGTAATGGCTACGCCGCAGTTAAGGCATAGGGTAGCGCTGCCAAAAGCAGGTAGCCAGTATAG
>PWQB01000376.1 GCA_003556955.1 Nostocaceae cyanobacterium CSSed10_463m | reverse complement strand
TGGTTTGTTGCTAATGAACGAACAGGAAACTCAGGTGGTCCGAAAGTTTCGCTTCCTGCGCTTTGGAATGAAACAGGTTTACCGTTATTACCGTAGTCAAAACTAAAGGAACATAAAACAATGAGCCAAACTAATATCATTACATTTTTAGGCGATCACGGCGCACTACAAACTACCTATATTCATAATGGAAAAGAATATGTAGGCGGAGTTTTTGCGGAGGCTTTACGGCAATTTTGTGAATATGACACAATGTTAGTGTGTGTTACAGAAAGAGCAAGGGAAAATACTTGGCCTGTTCTAGAAGCTTTGGAAGATTCACGTATCAAGCCAATTGATATTCCCACTGGTAGAAGCACTGAAGAGATGTGGGAAACATTTAAAATAATTGCAGAACAAGTTAATGAAAATGATCATGTTATTTTTGATATAACTCACGGACTGCGTTCTTTACCATTTCTTGTATTCTTATTTGCTGCTTACTTGAAAGCTGCTAAAAATGTTACTATTGATGCCATTTATTATGGTGCATTAGAATTAGGTAACTTTAGAACTGGTGTACCTGCACCTGTAATTGATTTATCAGAATTTGTAGGAATGCTTGATTGGATTACTGCTACTGATCAATTTATTCAAACAGGTGATGCACAGCGACTTGCTAAACTACTTAATCCAGATGGTAAAGCTAGTAATGTAACAAAAAAAGCTGCAACAACGCTGTCAGATGTATCTCTTGCGACCCTTCTTTGTCAACCATTACAGTTAGCAAACAAAGCTCAAAGTCTCGAATCTGATTTGTTAAAAGCACAAGAACAATTGCAGCTTACCGCACCGCCTTTTGAAATGCTACGCCAACGTATTACTGATACATTTGGCAATTTTATAGGTGACTTTCAGCAAGATACTAAAAAAGCATTAAAAGCGCAGTTCAGTTTAATTATTTGGTATCAAAGTAACAATCGTTTAATTGAGGCAATGACTTTAGCCCGTGAGTGGCTAATCAATGCAGTTACTTACCGTCTTGATTTGCCATTTACTCTTAAAGTTAGTAACCGCGAAAAACTGATTGCTAGGGCTATATCTGGTGTTGAGATGGTTAGTAGAGATGACCTTACTGTTGAGGAACTAAATGAATATGGCAGAATAATTCATGATACATGGACTGAGAAGGATAGCCTAATTCAGTTATGGAATGCTCTCCAACCTGTACGAAATGGATTAGATCACGCTGGACATCAAGATGGAGCAATGTCTGTTAATAAAATTGTCAAGACGGCTAATGATAAAATTAAGCCACTTCTTTTTAATCTTGCGAAAGTGTGGGATTTAAAGGATGAAGAATAATCAAAAAATTTATTAACCCACAGAAATATCATGTTCTACTTAAATAGGAGCATCAACCGATGAATAAAATTATTCCTCACACCCTCATTTGCACAGTAGGTACAAGTCTTTTTCACTCAAATCTTTTTAAGCTACCAACTACTGAAAATTATGAATTTTGGCTATCTAAACAACCAGAAGTAGATCAACAATATTTATCATCTGAATTGATTGATAGCTTAAAAACAACTGTAACCGATAACTTAAAACCAGATTTAGAAAAACAAAATTGGAAAAATACAGCAGCATATCTCAGTAAATTACCTGGAGATGTAAGACTTTGTGGAGCAGAAATAAATTCAATTACTGATTTAATCAAGCGTGAATACTGTACAGATAATTGTCATTTATTTTTTTGTCATTCTGCTACACCTGAAGGATTACAAATTGCTAAAATTCTGGAACATTATTATCAAGTCAAAGGACATAAGGTTGATTTAAAAGAAATCAAAGACTTACAAGATAAAAATCCTAAACTTTTTCGGACTAAAGGGCTGAGAAATTTAGCTAAAACTATAAGTCAAATTCTTAGAGAAAAAGGTTCTCAATTTTGTGCTATTAACGCTACTGGTGGATATAAAGCACAAATCGCTATTGGGGTGTTAATGGGTCAAGCATTAGGAGTTACAGTTTATTATAAACATGAACAGTTTAGCGAAATTATTGCATTTCCACCTATGCCAATTGGCCTTGATTTCAGCTTATGGTTAGAAATAAGTGGTTGGTTGATTGCGTTAGATCGTCCTTCAGAAATGGTAGCAGAAGAAGATATTAAAGAAGATTGGAATGAAAGACTAGAGGCTTTAGTTGAACGAATAGAAATGGATGGCAAAATATATTTTGAGTTGTCACCAACAGGTCAAATTTTTCATGAAACCTTTAAAGGTAGATTTGACTCTTATAAGGATGCTGTTTTACCACCACCATTACCAAATCATCAAAAACAAAAACCAGATTTAACTAGTCATGGCTGGGGAAATGCTAGAGATTCAATTTTAAATATTTTACAAAAAATTACTGATTGTTCCTATGTTCGTCTATGTCGTACTCATTACTGGAATAAAGATTTATCTTCTACCACACTATTTAAGCCCAAGGGAGAGCAAATAGAAGGCATATTCAGTGACGGAACATGGACTGTCAAATTTTTTGTGGAAACTTCAGCAAATACACAAGGACAACGAGCAGCTTGTATAGCTGATCTTAATCATCGTCTTAGTGATTGGTTATAGTTATTTTGCGATCGCACTCTATCTACTTTATCCAAATCTATACCCAAAACAACTGAATTGTCAGATATGCTAACAGGGTTGAGAAGTAATCAAAACTTTTCAAGTTTACTCTAACTACTCAGCCAATTACTTATTTCTTGAGAGGAATTTCAATAATAAACTCAGTCCCTTTGCCTAATTGCGTTTGATATTTGAGATAGCCACCGTGCTTTTTAACCACAATTTGATAACTAATTGATAATCCCAAACCCGTACCCTTACCTATACTTTTAGTAGTAAAAAATAAGTCAAACATTCGTTTTTGAGTTGCATCAGCAATCCCAACTCCATTATCAGAAATCTTGACAACTAAATAATTTTCAGGAGAAATTTCAGTACGAATCCGAATAGTTGGTTTTGCTGGTTGTAAATGACTAGAATTATGTTGCGAATGAATATTATTTGTATTTTGTGACCATAAATTTTCTATAGCATCAATAGCATTAGTTAAAATATTCAGAAATGTTTGATTTAGTTGTGCCGCATAGCATTCTATCAGTGGTAAATTGCCATACTCTTTAATAACTTCGATTTCTGGATATACTGCTGTCCCATTGAGTTTATGCTGCAAAATTAACAAAGTATTATCAAGTCCTTCATGGATATTGACAAGTTTTATTTCAGATTCATCTAAACGAGCAAAGTTACGTAAAGATAAAATAATATTTTCTATCCGCTTAGTACCTACTGCCATAGAAGCTAAGATTTTTGGTAAATCTCTAATTAAAAAATTCACATCTATATCATCCACTTTTCTTTTAATTTCCTCGTGAGGATGGGGATAGTGTTTTTGGTACAGCGATACTAAGTCAACCAGGTCTTGTAAACCAGTATTGAGATAATTGAGATTACCATGTATAAAGTTGATGGGATTATTGATTTCATGCGCTATCCCCGCTACCATTTGAGCCAAGCTAGACATTTTTTCACTTAAAATTAATTGCACTTGAGTTTGTCGCAACTTATTAAGTATTAGCATCAAACCCTGATTCTTACTGCGTAGAGCTTTTTCTGCTTGTTGACGGTGGTTAATATTTTCTTTTAACTTAGCTACATTAACTCTCAGTTCTAACTGGCTAATTACTTGGCGACTCAACGCTGCTAATGCTTGCTGTTGTTGTAAATTTAGTTCTCGTGGTACACGGTCAATTACGCATAAAGAGCCAACAGCAAAACCATCAGGTGTAACTAAAGGTGCGCCTGCATAAAACCGAATATGAGGATCTGATGTTACCAATGGGTTGTGAGCAAATCGCTCATCCTTTAAGGTATTTGGCACAATCATTAAATCTTGTGGCTGACATATCGTGTAGGCACAAAATGATATTTCTCTAGATGTTTGTGTAACATCTGTACCAAATTTCGATTTAAACCATTGCCTACTCTCATCTACAAGACTAACTAAAGCAATGGGAGTGCCACAAATATAGGCAGCTAAAGCAGTTAAATCATCAAACCCTTGTTCGGATTCGGTATCAAGTACGTTATATCTTAACAGCGCATTGAGCCTATTTCGCTCATTTGATGGGTATGGTGGGTGTTGCATTTATTGTTTAAATTACTTAATAATATATTTTTTATTTGATAATATTAAAATAATACAAAACTAGATCCCAGTGTTAAGGTGTTAACTAAAAAACTGTACAAACACTTGAAAATATAAAATATATGTATGGGATGAAAAATTTTATTTTCAATAGCTAAATGCTGTGATATACTAGAAGGGTTGTCTAATCTCGCACATCCAGTAATTCGGGTGTTTCCGCTATGGAAATACAACTGGGTGGAGGTTTAACCCGAATAGGAGTTAAAAAAATATGCCAGTAGTTTCGTTGGCTCAGATGATGGAGTCAGGGGTACATTTCGGGCATCAGACCCGACGTTGGAACCCCAAAATGTCTCCGTACATTTATACTTCCCGCAATGGTGTACATATCATTGACTTGGTACAAACTGCCCAGTTAATGGAAGATGCGTATAGCTATATGCGATCGCAATCTGAGCAAGGTAAAAAATTCTTGTTTGTCGGCACTAAACGCCAAGCTGCGGGAATTATTGCCCAAGAAGCCGCTCGTTGTGGCTCTCACTACATTAACCAACGTTGGTTGGGCGGAATGCTCACCAACTGGGCAACCATTAAAACCAGAGCCGACCGTCTCAAAGATTTAGAACGCCGAGAAGAAAGCGGCGCACTAGATTTACTACCCAAAAAAGAAGCTTCCATGTTGCGTCGAGAGATGACGAAGCTGCAAAAATACCTGGGTGGTATTAAAAATATGCGGAAAGTCCCCGATGTAGTGGTGATTGTAGACCAACGACGGGAATATAATGCAGTTCAAGAGTGCCAAAAACTGGGACTACCAATTGTGTCTATGCTAGATACAAATTGTGATCCAGATGTAGTAGATATCCCCATTCCAGCCAATGATGATGCCATTAGATCAATTAAGTTGATCGTCGGCAAATTGGCGGATGCGATTTATGAAGGTCGTGGCGGTACGCTCGAAGGTGAAGACGATTACGAAGACTACGATGGTTCTGAGTATGATGATGACTATGACGACAGCGAATATGCTGAAGCGTCAACTGATGACTCCACTTCTGATGAAGAAGCCTAAGCATAAGCATAATTAAGTAGCTGAACAATTGAGTATGGAGACTAAACAGCTCACGCTTCATATTCAATTGTTCAAAGTTCATACTTCATCGCTTTTTCTTCACCAGCCCTGAGTAAGATAGAAATACTCAACACCCGTGAGCGATTACAACTCAAGGTCAAGTTAGGAACTGAGGGAACATGGCGGAAATATCTGCAAAACTCGTCCAAGAGCTACGCCAAAAAACTGGTGCTGGCATGATGGACTGCAAAAAAGCGCTGAAAGAAAATGACGGCGACATTGAAAAAGGTATAGAGTGGCTGCGACAAAAAGGGATCGCTTCGGCCGGTAAAAAAAGCGATCGCATTGCGGCAGAAGGTCTAGTAGACACCTACATTCAACCAGGTGGTAGAGTTGGTGTGCTAATAGAAGTCAACTGCCAAACCGATTTCGTTGCTCGTAACGAAGCTTTTAAAGCCTTAGTTAAAAACCTAGCCCAGCAAGCCAGTACAGCTGATAGTGTTGAATCCTTGTTGGCTCAACCCTATATTGAAGAAACCAGCGTCACTGTAGACCAGTTCATCAAGCAAACCATTGCCCAGCTAGGTGAAAACATTCAAGTCCGTCGCTTTGTCAACTTTGCCCTTCCAGAAGGCAAACAAGGTATTGTAGACAGCTACATTCACACTGGTGGTCGAGTTGGTGTTTTAGTTGAACTGAACGCCCAAACCGAGTCAGCAGCTCAAAACGAAGAGTTTCAAAATCTGGCTAAGAATGCGGCGATGCAAGTTGCAGCTTGTCCCAACGTTGAATATGTCAGCGTAGAGGAAATCCCTGCCGAATTTGCCCAAAAAGAAACAGAAATTGAAATGGGGCGGGATGATTTGGGTAACAAACCACAAAACATCAAAGAAAAAATTGTTCAGGGACGAATTGAAAAACGCCTCAAAGAATTAACTTTGTTGGATCAGCCTTTCATTCGTGATCAGAGCATTTCTGTGGAAGACTTGATCAAACAAGTGAAATCCAAAGTTGGCGAAGAAATCAAAGTTAATCGCTTTGTTCGCTATATCCTGGGTGAAGGCATTGATAAGCAAGAAATTAGTTTTGCTGAAGAAGTGGCTGCACAAATGGGTACTAAGTAACTTTAGTTAAAAGTTAAGAGTTGCCTTTGTAACTCAACACTTGTACGATCGCAGGTCAGTCACAATTAACTGGCCTGTGTTTTATTTTGGTGATGATTCCCGAATCTTGGCAAAAACCCCAAAATCTTCTTTCCCCTGCTCCCTGTGCGGCCTGCATAATCAATCTTTCACCAGACACGATAGGAGCGCCCCAGGAGGGAAAGTCAGAAGTTAGAAACCACAGATAAACACAGATAAATAAAATAATAGGTATCTTTGTACCATAATAAAGTATGGCTGATGCCACGCTACGCATCAAATTGGCAATTAATCAGAGAAAATATGGCTAGAGCAATTGAGTTAATTGAACGGGATATTGCAGCGTTGCAAGAAGCGATCCGCGCGATCGCCGCAGAACTTCATCATGCTTATGCCAATTATTTAACCACCTTGGGGCAAGCCTTGCAAAAACAGTTAATTCTCGCAACTTACCATATATGCACCCAAGGGTATCCCGAAAACTTTCTCAAATTAACCCTCAATCAGCGCCAAAAACTGCAACAAGGTATCCGCAAATTGGGACAAGAAGCGGCGGAGTTATTACTTGCTTATCTCCAAAATCAGGAGGATGAAGAAAATGAAGAAAATGAAGACAATGAAGAGAATGAGGGCAATGAAGACAATCAAGGAGTGCAGATAGATGAGGTCATATCATATATGTTATCTGAATCATCAGCTATACCTGTGATCACATCAACCCTGAAAAATTTCAACCCTGATGTTTCCAACCCCATAGAACTAGCAAAATGGCAACAAAACCTGGAAGAATTAATCCAACAAGCCCTCAAGCAGGTTTCCCACGACACGAACCTGAGATTACAAAAAGCTAGTATATTACCCAAGAAATTACCAGAACCAATTTTAGAAGCGGCGGCCGCTGTTTCAGAAGCTTCTGCTGAGGTGATGCCAGGGCCACCCAACCTCTTAAACTTGGTGGTAGAAATTGCTAATGAGCAAGATCCAGAAGACTCCAAACTCACACAGATTATGGCGATTAATTTAAGATTGGGGGAAATTGAATTTGCCGACACCAAACTGTCATCTGATCGTAGGCAAATTCGCCATATTTTAGTTCAGCTAAATAAAGTAGGGCGAGATTATCAAAAAAAGCAAAGAGAACGCTCAATTTCAGCAGCTGAATCTGCATGGCGTGCCAGTTGGTTTGAATAGAGACGCGATGAATCGCCAGAGACGCGATGAATCGCGTCTGTACAAGAGAGTGCCGAGTGGGGAATGGAGAATGGGGA
>PWQB01000459.1 GCA_003556955.1 Nostocaceae cyanobacterium CSSed10_463m | reverse complement strand
TTTTAACGACTTAAAGATACAACCAATTATTGTGAATGGTAAGCCATTAAAATCAGTAAACCAGTTTTACAACAAGCAGGTGGCGTTTTTTCGCTCCGTTCTACCTAGCGTCCACAGGAAATCGCGGCGAATTGCAAATATAGTTCGTAACCGAAATAATTTTGTAGATTCATATCTACATCAATCCACAAAAATGATTGTAGATGAATTTCTGCACCTGGGCGTAACTCACGTTTCAATCGGAAAAAACCAGCAATGGAAAACACATCTTAATTTAGGAAAGCGTACAAACCAGAACTTTACTCAGATACCACACGCTAAATTTATCGAGATTCTGACTGACAAACTACAAAGAGTCGGTATCACCGTTCAGGTTGCAGAAGAAAGCTATACCAGCAAGGCTTCTGCTCTTGATTGGGATCATATCCCAATCTATGAACCTAACAACAAGATTAGACACATCTTCTGTGGAAGACGTGTCACAAGAGCGTGGTATGTGAGCCTGGATGGTTTTAAGATTCATGCCGATGTCAACGCAGCGCTGAACATCGGCAGAAAAAGTAATCCCGAAGGATTTGATTGTCTCAAGTCTATTCTCAGGCTTGCCTTGAGCGAAGTCGAAAGGGATAGGGGATGTCTGGTAGTACATCCAAGGCGGATAACTCCACTATTTCAGCGTGTCCATGCTAAAAGTAGAGTTGCTTAAATCTAAATTGCAAATGTCTGACTATATTTGACTATGTGATTTGGAACTATATAGGGAACAGGGAACAGGGGATAGGGAACAGGGAACAGGGAACAGAGGGAACAGGGAACAGGGAACAGGGAACAGGGAACAGGAAAAAATTAGTAACAGCATACTGAATTTTTTCAAAAATCAAATAGGAGTTCTATATCTGTCATAGCTTGCGTGGCGTAGCCATACCCGCCCTTACATCAAGGCTTTGAGCAATCAACAATTCAGCCAGCCCTAATTACAAATAATCTCAATAACTTAATCACCTGAAGGAAATTTCCGTTTAGTCACTGTTGCAAATTCTGTGTATTGAACTATACTTAGCTACGGGTAATAACTTCATTGCCTAATTCCTAAGACAAAGGGTGCATCTCAGGTGATTTGAGAATCTGTAATTTTGTAATTGTTCTTGAGGTGCAATATGCCTTCAGCTTCTATGCTTAATGATGCCAAAAGTTTCCCCGGTAATAGTCTTTCCAGGCTCAAGGAAAGAACACTATTATTTCGATATTTGGCAGAAATAAATTTAATTTTTGGTGCTTGGTATTTGCATTGGCGGATTGGTAATTCTATTAACTTTGATGCGCTATGGCTGGCGATTCCTTTATTATTAGCAGAAATTTATAATTACTTTGGCAACGCCATGTTTGTAATTGGACTGTGGCGACCCTTAGTTAGACAAATTAAATCTCTTGACAAACTCACACCATCCCTACCCACATCTGATTGGCCGACTGTTGATGTATTTGTTACCTGCTATAATGAGCCACCAGAAATTGTAGAAGCAACTGCGAGAGAAGCTTTAGCAATGGATTACCCAGCCATTAAGTTACGGGTTTACATAATTGATCATGGTAATTGCGAAGCAATACAAAGAATGTCAGAAAGACTATGTATTGAAGATTTACAATCACCATTACTACAACAGGAAGTGAATCGAATTGACGCAGAACGTTCAACTTTGCTACAACGTCTTGAGCAATTAAATAATTTGCAACCAGATTTAAAAGCTGCTGAAGAATGGTTACAACAGTCTTCTTTAGCCGCAGATAATTATCCCAAATTTTTAAATGGTCTGCGCCAATTTCTGTTATGGTTAAATATTTCTGATACCAATAGTATTGATTTATCTGAAAATCCTCTACAAGTACGCCTCAATACTGAGCGACACCTATTAGAATCAGCCATTTACCAAAAAGAATTAGAACTAGTTGAACTTGCTCGTTTACGCTATATTGAGCAACCTAAAGCAGCAGTTAGTCTGAATGATACAATTTTTTCTGGCGAAACTATGGGAGATTTTATTCTCACTTTAGATGCTGATCATATTCCCAAACCCCAATTTCTCAAGCGAGTTTTACCGTATTTCTTTACTTACAATTTTTTCTCTGGTAAGTACGAATACAACCAAACTGCTTTTGTTCAGACACCAAAAGATTTTTATAATATTCCCTCTGGCGATCCCTTGGGACATCGCACCAGTTTATTTCATGAGACTTTACAACAGGGTCAAGATGGGATGAATGCAGCTTTATATACAGGTACAAATGCCGTACTCAGAAGAGAAGCATTAATTAGTATCGGAACACAATATTTTGCTGGTGAATATGATCAAGATGGAAAGCTGGTAGTTGAATTTAAATCAAGTGGTGATATATCTAGCAACAGTATTACCGAAAATATCAATACAGCTATGCGCTTACATGGTGCTGGTTGGAAATCTATTTATCATCATGAAGTGTTAGCGGTAGGATTAGCACCTAATGATTTGAGTTCTACCTTACAAGAAAAATTGCATTGGTCGCAAGGAACTATACAAGGTTTAGTCAAAGAAAATCCCCTCACAAAATCTGGACTAAACTTTTGGCAAAAGTTGCATTATTTCAAGACTATGTATAGCTATTTTTCAGGTTTTGCGACTTTTGTGCTGATATTATGTCCCATCATCTATTTTTTTACAGGTATTCTCCCTGTCAAAACATTTAACTCTGATTTTGCTTTGCACTTTTTCCCGGCTTTCGTGATTAACCGCCTGACATTTATCGCTGCTAATTGGGGAGTTCCTGTTAGGCAAATATGGCGTTCAAAACAATATGCGATCGCATTATTTCCTGTATTAATTAAAGCTGTATGGAATGTATTAACTAGAAAACCAATCAACTTAAAAGATACACCAAAACAGCGCCTAACAAAAACGGATTTGCGGCTAATTTGGCCTCAGTTATTTGTTTTTGCACTGACTCTTTTAAGTATTTTATGCAGTTTTTATCTTTTGGCTATAGGGACTTTAAATAATCCTGGAGTTTATTTATTCAATAGTGCTTGGGCTATCTACAATTTATCATTGCTTTGGGTAATTATCCGTGCTTATATTTGGCAATCAAAGACTAATTCTTAATGGATAATATCATGCCCGTTTAAGTAATTACGATTACCACAATCATGTCACCCCAGCCCCTCCCATATCAAAGGTTGATCCTTTTCTTCCCCCCGTTGCGGGGGGATTGAGGGGGGTGCGAGGAGGGGAGATAAAGCAAAGATTTGGCAGGTTTCGCGTTTCGTAATTATTCAACCGGACTTGATATAATTAGTCATGAATTTATCCGGGTGCATTTATTTTATCTATAATGCACATAAAAACTGACAAAGAAAATGGAGAAATATTTTTTCGTTAAACTGCTAACAAATGTTGATAAATTTTGTCTTTTTGGATAAAATTTATGTATAAATTAATTAAGTAAGTACAAATAGCAAATGTTATGAATCCTAAAGTCAAGGTAATTGAACCTTCAGGTATTTTAAATGTAGTTAAGGGTAACGAACTACGCCGAGAAATTACTAATCTTATATCCACAGGTGCTGAGATTATATTAATTGACTTGAGATATGTTAATTTTGTTGATAGTTCGGGTTTAGGGGCTTTAGTTGCAGCTATGCAAGCTGTTAAGCAATATGATGGAAAACTCTTTATCTGCTCGTTGAATGATCAAGTAAAGACCATATTTGAATTGACAAAAATGGATAGAATTTTACAGGTTTTTGCTACAAGAGAGGAATTTAACGATCAAGTGTTAGCAAAAGAATAATTTGCTTTGTTTCACACAAAGGTAATTTTAATCAGAGATAAATCATCATCAAAACTAGCACTGGGGTGAAGATGTTTAATCTGGGCTAATAGTTCGTGAAGATGAGAGTGATTTTGCTGATTGTAATCGATTAATAAATCAAAAAAAGTGTCGAAACCCCAAATTTTGCCATTTGGTTGTAGAACTTCATAAGCACCATCGCTAAAGAGGTATAACTTACTGTTTGCTGTAATATCTAACTTAGCTACTTCAAAATCAATATCAGGTATAAAACCAATGGGCAAATCTAAAGAACTTAGCTGTTGAATATTTGTAGCATCTTGATTCAGCAGTACACCGGGGGGATGTCCAGCATTAGCATAAGTTAATTGTTGTTTTAGACGATTGTAAACTCCATACCAAATGGTAAAATATTTATTACCATGATGACTCATTTGAAAACTCTGGTTAAGGGCTTTTAAAACTTCACTGGGATGACAAAAATTAGTATTGGGTAGAGATTGCGATCGCAAGACGTTCAACACAGACACAGACAGTAGTGCTGAACCTACACCATGTCCCGAAACATCTAAGAGATAAATAACCAAATTATCATCATCAATCCAGTAATAGTCAAAGCAATCTCCCCCTAACTGTGCCGAGGGAACAAATAAAGCCTCTGTAGTTACAGTACCTACCAGGGGTGATGGTAAGAGCGATCGCACATAATCAGCAGCTTCACTTAACTCCGCTTCTAAATTTTGGTTTAACGTCTCTAAAGCTAGCTGTTTATTTTTCAAATCCTGATTTAGTTGATATAACCTCAAACCTGCTCTCACCCGCGCCTTCAATTCATTCATTTCAATCGGCTTAGAAACGAACTCATCAGCGCCAGCGTCTAATCCCTGAACTCGCTCCCATTCTTCCCCTGGTGCAGCACCTTTAGCAGTCAGCAAAATAAAAAAAGTTGTCGCTAAATCGGGATCTGTCTTAACTTGACGACACACCTCTAAGCCATCTATTTCTGACATTACCCAATCACATATAATCAAGGCCGGATGTAATATTTTGGCTTGTGTGATTCCTTCCAGACCATTAGTAGCAACAGTAGTATCATATCCCTGATTTTGCAGTGTTCTTTTCAGTGCTGCCCGCACTATAGGATCATCATCAATAATTAGTATTTTAAGCATAAATTTCAACTTCTACAAAAGGTAATGAAGTCTCCACGAAAAACTTTTTATGATGTATAATTTGGAGAAGAACATCATATCATACTAAGTTTTCATCAACACGCCGTAAAGTTGTAATTTTTACCTCTTGTCTAGTGCGTCTTGAGAAAATTCATTTCATTTTTACTAGAAATCGCTATAAATTATTTAGTAATAAAAATATTTCTTGTTTTTACAACATAAATCAAAAGGTGGTTCATGTGAATAGTGAATAAAAAAATTCAGTTGACAGTTAACACAGACCTGAATGCGACAACTGAGGTATTATCTTGGTTTGAGCAAATAAATCAACCACCTCTTCCTGATCAAACAATCTGGTGGAAATGTCAAACCTTACTGATTGAAGGTTTTGCGAATACTATAGAACATGGACACAAAAATTTACCTGTAGAAACTCCCATTGAGTTGGAAGCTGTGCGTTTAATTGAGCATATAGAGATTCGCATCTTTTCCCTGGGAAAACCATTTGATTTAGAAGAGAAATTACAAATCATCCCTGAACTGACAGATAACTTTTTAGAAAGAGGTCGCGGTTTAAAAATTATGTCCTCTATTGCTGAAGAATTAACTTACCTGCCGACAGATGATGATCGTTATTGTTTATTTTGTAAAATTAAATATATTAAATATTAATATCCAGATACCCGACTTCTCAAAGAAGTCGGGTATCTATATCTTCATCTCTAAAGCCTGATTGGCAGAAGTGACTTATCGCGTCTGAAAGGTCAAATATTCTGACAAAAAATGGGTTATTTTTTGGATAAAGGTTTCTAATTCTATTATTAATTCATTGATACCAATACACTCATTCAGATTACTTAATTTTTCTAGCTTTTCTGCGGCTTTTTCCATAGATATAGCTCCTATGTTGGCGCTTGCACCCTTGATATGATGTGCTTCTCGTGCCAATTGCTGAAAATCATTAGCCGCTATCGCTGCTTTAATTGCTGCTAAATGTAAATGACTATCCTCAACGAATATTTGTAATAATTCTAATTCAAATTCGGGGTCATTTTCAGAAATTTGATGTAAATGTTCCCAATCAATTGGGAGTTCGATACCAACATTCTGCGTTAATCTTACTTGACTCCAATGGTTGATGATAGCTGCTAATTTTTCTTTTTTGACTGGTTTACTCAAATAATCATTCATACCTGCATCTAGACACTTTTGCTTGTCTTCTTTCATAGCATGAGCAGTCATGGCGATAACCACAGGTTGGCAACCAGTACGACGACGAATTTCTTTTGTAGTTTCTAAGCCATCTAAAATTGGCATTTGACAATCCATGAGAATTAAATCATAGGGAATTGTCTCTAATAGCTGTAAAACTTCCTGACCATTACCTGCAACATCAGCTTCATAACCTAAATTTTGTAGTTGTTTTAGAGCAACTTTTTGATTGACTAAATTATCTTCTGCAATTAAAACTTTCAACTTGGATTTAGGTAAGCTAGGTTGATGAATAGTTGGTGGCTGAATTTTTACACTTTTTGGTTGGCTTTGTAAGATATTGATCATTGTGTCAAGTAGCCGAGATGGTTTGACAGGTTTGATTAAATAACTGGCAAATCCTATATCTAGTGCTTTTTTTGCTTCATCTGTCTGATTAGTAGAGGTCAACATAATTATAGGAATATCCGCAATTACAGGATTTGATTTAATTTGTGTTCCCAAAATCAAACCATCTACTTGCGGCATTTGCATATCAATCAAAACCACATCATAAATAATTCCTTTATCAACAGCAATTTGTAAAGCATGAAGTGCTTCAACAGCACTAGCCACCTCATCTACTTCCATTCCCCAACGGGTAGCTTGATCATAAATAATTTTACGATTGGTAGCATTATCATCTACAACTAACAAGCGTCGCTGCTGGAGAATTTCCCCATCTGGAACAGGGGAAACAGGCTGAGACTGCTGAGTAAAAGTTAGTTCAAACCAAAATTGAGAGCCTTTTCCTAGTTGACTGTTAACGCCAATTTTGCCCCCCATTAAGTCTACTAACTGCTGACAAATTGCTAATCCTAAACCTGTACCACCGTACTTGCGAGTAATGGAAGCATCTACTTGGGTGAAAGGCTGAAATAGTTTGCTTTGGTCTTCAGAAGAAATACCGATACCTGTATCTGTGACGGAAAAATTAATGGTGGCTGTTTTGGGAGTTTGTGACTTGAGTTCGGCTCGGACTATAATTTCTCCCGTGGTGGTGAATTTGATCGCGTTACCAATGAGATTCATGAAAATTTGTCGCAATCGGCTAGCATCACCTTGGAGATAAACCGGAACGTTACGATGAATCAATCCAGCAATTTCTAACCCCTTCTCGTGAGCTTGGGGTGCTAACAATTCTAAAACTTCTTCCACACAATTAGATAAGTCAAAATCTAATTTTTCCAGCGTCATTTCACCGGCTTCTAATTTTGACAAATCCAAAATTTCATTAATCAAGGACAAAAGCCCATCGCCACTAACATGAATGATTTCAGCAAATTCACGCTGTTCTCTATTCAAATCAGTTTCTAATAATAAGCCAGTCATTCCCAAAACAGCATTCATGGGAGTCCGAATTTCATGACTCATATTTGCTAAAAAAGCACTTTTGGCTTGAGAAGCTAATTCGGCTTCTTGTCGAGCAATTTCTAATT
>PWQB01000201.1 GCA_003556955.1 Nostocaceae cyanobacterium CSSed10_463m | reverse complement strand
TCAACTTTCATGCTAGCATTAGGGTCAAGAGCAAAACAAGGCTCATCCATCAGGATAACTTGTGGTTTAACTGCCAAAGCACGAGCAATACAAAGTCGCTGTTGTTGACCTCCAGAAAGGTCTAAAGCCGATTTGTGTAGTTTATTTTTTACTTCTTCCCAGAGGTCAGCATCTTTAATGGCAGACTCCACAATTGCATCTAATTCTGCCTTTGGATGCCAACCCATTATTTTTACCCCATAAGCAACATTATCGTAAACGCTCATCGGAAAAAGATTAGGTTTGGGGAGTACCATACTCACTTGGCGGCGGAGCCGATTTAAGTTAACCCGACGCTCATAAATATTTTGATTAAAAAATTCTACCCTACCTTCAACCCTGACTTTTGCTTCTAATTCAATCATGCGATTGAGGCATTTAATAAAAGTAGACTTTCCACAACCACTAGGGCCAATAATTGCAGTTACTTTACTCTGATAAATATCCATTGAGATATTTTCAAATATTTTTTGTTGATTGTAATAAAAAGTAAGATTTTTGACTTTGATGGCTGAAATTAGTTTGTTCATGCTAAAAAACTTGTACAATAAATATTGACTAAACAAAGCAGCAACAAGAAATCTTCCTGTTTCGTTTTTTATGAAATCAATATGGATTCGTCATACTTACGAATAATTGAGGCTATTACTCATTCAATACTGTTCGGTTAAGCAAATTCGTGAGCCGAAAACCCTTGTAGAGACGTTCCATGGAACGTCTCTATATCCCTTAACCGAAAGGTATTGATTACTCATTCATTGATGACTTACCTAGCATCAAAATAAATGCTCGTGCTGACATCGTTTAATTAAGGGCTACTTTTTTGCAAGTTAATGAAATATGTTATGCTGATTTTATAAAGTTAAAATCAAGCAAATAACACTAGAAAATTTTCTTGACACCTAATGAGTTTGGGTTGAAACAGTAGATTTATGACCTTAAATTGTCATCTGATTATCCCATTCCTTGTGAATCCTGTCAGGAATATAATAATATTGGGTCTATTCAGTCCATAGATAACAGTATATTTACTGAAAATATGGACAGGATGCTAAAGAAACATCTGTTCATTTTTCAATGAGATGTGGGCAGATATGGGTGATGTTTCAACAATAGCAGTTTGCTGTTAATTTAAGTATTATTTGTATAAATTATATAATTTCTATAAAATTGTCTGGCATGAATAAATTAAGCATATATAAACGTATATAAGCATTAACGAATTTTCGAGTTAAACCTTGTCTACTTTGAGAACTGTAGTTTTTAGTCAAGATGGTGAGATTGCTTCCTTACGTCGCAATGACAAAAACTCCAGATTTCATGATGGACAAGGTTTAATTAAATATAAAAAAATAAAGTAATACCCGACTTCGCCAAGAAATCGGGTATCTGGGTTTTGTACTATCTATAACCGTCTATTTACTTATGAAGCTGATTTTGATAGTACACCAAAGCTAATTTTACCTTTACGCTTCAGAGTTACTGCGCCCATTCCTAACGCTAGCAAGCCAAGCGTGGTAGTGGGTTCTGGAACTGTCTCTATCTTGATTACAAAATTATTAACGCCTGCTTGACCACCATTACTTGAAAAGTTCAATTTGTAATTGCCTGGCTCGGTATAAAAGCTAGTAAGGTCTATGGATTTTGTCATTCCTGTAGATGATTCAGATAAAAGTTCAAAAAAGTTAATTTTCTTCTCTGTGTCGTTAAAGAGACTGACTTTAAATTCGCTAGGGTTCGGACCTGCAACAAATGCATAATCGAAGTGTGCGAACACAGACTTGAGTCTATTAGGTTCGATGCGAGGAGAATTTACTGAAATAGCTGTTCCTACTCCCTCAAACAGAATGAAATCACCTTTGAGAAAACCATCAAACAGTTGGTCATTGGGAGGCGAAAAAGAGACACCATCACCGCTTAGGGTATAGCTTCTTAAAGGTATATTAATATTGAAAGTTGCCGCGTGGGATGCTTTAACACTCAAAAGGCTGGATAAACCAACTATACCGACAAAACTTGCAGTTAAAGTTGCTTTTCTCATTAATTGATTATTAGACATTGATATCTACTTCTCCAAAGTTGACAATACAACGTAGCCTTAAACACAAATCAAAAGGAATCCACTGACTCTGCTGGTTTGTTATTTAAAGCGCCAACGCGTGTATTAACTTGATACATTACATACATCTACTGTTAAATACAATGACCACATTTTTAATTTATACAAAAAATATATTGTCAGAAAAACAACATAAAGTCTAAAAGCTAATGAGTCGAAGCTTTTTAATTATTGTTTATGAGGAGAATAAATTAAGTTTATAAAGTTTTAATGAAGACAAAATAAATATATTACTTTTAGTAGAATCACTTAAGTAATCTAATTGTGTGAAAATTAAGTAAAGTTTAATATTATAAATACAAACTGAAACAGCACTACCTGCTGTAGGTACTAAAATCACACCATTCTTGACTGTACCCATGTCAGCGTCTGTCATAGCAGCATCAGTACCACCAAAGTCAACGGTTCCAGCAATGGTTTGCCGAATACCACTACTACCAAGCAATTGGTAGTTAACTCTCATATCTGGAAATTTCTTTCTCACTTCACGAGCATATTTTTCATGTAAAGGTCCAGGAAAAGTTGCTCCAGCACCGTTGAGAGTTTGGGCTTGGGCAGACTAATAGTGAGTAATAATATATGTAAGAGAACGCTTTACATTTCTTAAATATTCACCTTTATTAGCACAATGGCAAGAGACTTACGGGGATTCATCAAAATTCTAGAAGAAAGAGGACAATTAAAGAGAATTTCGGCTTTAGTTGACCCAGAGTTTGAAATTGCGGAAATTTGCAACCGGATGCTGCAACAAGGTGGTCCAGGGTTGATATTTGAGAACGTCAAAGGGGCATCCTTCCCGGTGGCAATAAATTTGATGGGAACCGTGGAAAGGATATGCTGGGCAATGAATATGGAACGTCCAGAGGAATTGGAAACTCTGGGGAAAAAGCTGGGTATGCTACAACAACCAAAACCACCAAAGAAGATTTCCCAAGCGATTGATTTTGGGAAGGTGCTGTTTGATGTGGTGAAGGCGAAACCAGGACGAGACTTTTTCCCAGCTTGTCAGCAAGTGGTAATTCAAGGCGATGATTTAGATTTAAATAAATTACCGTTGATACGTCCCTATATAAATGATGCTGGTAAGATTATTACTCTGGGATTGGTAATTACTAAGGATTGTGAGACGGGTACGCCAAATGTGGGTGTGTATCGCTTGCAACTACAATCTAAAAATACCATGACTGTTCACTGGTTATCTGTGCGCGGTGGGGCGAGACATTTACGCAAAGCTGCTGAACGTGGTAAAAAGTTAGAAGTGGCGATCGCACTGGGTGTAGATCCGTTAATTATCATGGCAGCTGCTACCCCCATCCCGGTAGATTTATCAGAATGGTTATTTGCTGGACTTTATGGTGGTTCCGGTGTGAACTTAGCCAAGTGTAAAACCGTAGATTTGGAAGTTCCCGCAGATTCAGAGTTTGTTTTAGAAGGGACAATTACACCAGGGGAAGTTTTACCAGATGGTCCCTTTGGTGATCACATGGGTTATTACGGTGGTGTGGAAGATTCGCCATTGGTGCGGTTTGGGTGTATAACTCACCGCAAAGATCCCATTTATTTAACCACATTTAGCGGTCGTCCACCGAAAGAAGAAGCGATGATGGCGATCGCACTCAATCGGATATACACTCCTATTTTACGGCAACAAGTCTCTGAAATTGTCGATTTCTTCTTACCAATGGAAGCTTTGAGTTACAAAGCGGCAATTATTTCCATTGATAAAGCATATCCAGGACAAGCACGAAGGGCTGCTTTAGCCTTTTGGAGTGCCTTACCTCAATTTACCTACACCAAATTTGTGATTGTCGTGGATAAAGATATCAATATTCGTGATCCGCGTCAAGTCGTGTGGGCGATTAGTTCCAAAGTTGACCCCACTAGGGATGTGTTTATTTTACCGAATACACCCTTTGATACCTTAGATTTTGCTAGTGAGAAAATTGGTTTAGGTGGACGGATGGGAATTGATGCGACGACCAAGATTCCACCGGAAACAGATCATGAATGGGGTGCGCCCTTAGAATCAGATCCAGATATTGCAGCGATGGTAGATAAAAGATGGGCTGAATATGGTTTAGCCGATTTAAAGTTAGGAGAAGTCGATCCGAATTTATTCGGTTACGATATGCGTTGATATTCCCTGATCTAAAGGTTCAACGAGCAAATTTCATTAGTAGAGACGTTCCGGCGGAACGTCTCTACCCGGCGGAACGTCTCTACCCGGCGGAACGTCTCTACCCGGCGGAACGTCTCTACCCCGCAGAACATCTCTACTGAGTTATTATTTTATCCATTCTTAGCCCCCTCCTCGCTTGCGGGGAGGGGGGACTAGAATTTTCTTGGTAATTCGTCATTTTCTGACCGTAAGCAAGGAGGGAAAATTAGAAATTGGTGATTCATTTTGGATAGGACTTACGCAGACTCTGCGTTTTCTTGGCGTTCTTGGCGACTTGGCGGTTCAATAAATCAAGATTTTTGGAAATTTTTGCGTAAGTCCTGTTAGAAAGAACTACCAAACTTTTACAGTCCGTCGTTTATAAAGTTCACCTGTAAATGGCTGCACACCAATCATCGGGTAAGCATCCTCAGTGGGGCTAAAAATTCGCATTACAGCTTCAGAAACATACTGCATTATGCTGACAAATGTCTTTGAAATAGCCATGATGAGACTCCTTTTTTTGAGTCGCGTTAATTGTTATTTATCTACTGTAGTTCTGATACTTCCAACTAAGTAAAAATCGCAATATATTGAAAATATCTGCAATTATTCTTCTGGTATCTTTGCAATACTTTAGCTAATAGGTAAGTTTAATTTTGACCTTTAATTCTTAAGTATGCATCACATCCTAATTGTAGCAAAATTTTGTCCAAAATTATTGTTAAAATTCACTATTACAATATGTTAAATAAGTGTATTTTTTAAGATTAAACTCTTCTATTTAGCCCAGGCGACGGGAATATATGACTTTAGGGGTTTGAGAGTTGAAATTATTTATAGTAAAATCTACCATAATAAAAGTAGCATTCTTCTAAGGACGCTCTTGCATGGCAACTTTTCCAGACCGGGATAGCGAACTTAATCTCTGTACGGCTGATTACAGCCTGTTAACTGACCTTTACCAACTCACAATGGCAGCTTGTTATACAGGCGAAGGTGTAGAACAACGACGGGCTAGCTTTGAACTGTTTGTCAGACGCTTGCCAGAAAATTTTGGCTATTTAATAGCTATGGGGCTAGAGCAGGTTTTGCAATATTTGGCAAACTTTCGCTTTAGCCCTCAGCAAATACAGGCTTTACAGGGAACGGGAATTTTTGCTCATGCAACCAAAAACTTTTGGTCACTCTTAGCAGAGGGCTGTTTCACTGGTGATGTCTGGGCAGTATCAGAAGGAACAGCCGTATTTGCTAATCAGCCATTATTGCGGGTGGAAGCACCTCTTTGGCAAGCACAAGTGGTAGAAACTTATTTACTGAATACGATTAATTATCAAACCTTGATTGCTACCAGGGCGGCACGCCTCCGTGATGTTGCGGGGGAGAAAGCCACACTTTTGGAATTTGGCACGCGCAGGGCATTTAGTCCCCAAGCCTCTTTATGGGCGGCGCGGGCTGGTTTGGCTGGGGGCTTAAATTTTACTTCTAATGTGTTAGCAGCGCTACAACTGGGAGAACAGCCAAGTGGTACGATGGCTCACGCTTTAGTTATGGCACTGTCAGCAATGGCAGGTAGTGAAGAACAGGCTTTTACTGCCTTTCATCGCTATTTTCCCGGTGCGCCATTATTAATTGATACTTATGATACTATCGCTGCGGCACAGCAGTTAGCGGCGAAAGTCAAGGCTGGCGAAATGGAATTAACTGGGGTGAGGTTGGATTCTGGAGATTTAGTTACTTTGTCAAAACAAGTGCGATCGCTTCTCCCTAATGTATCAATTTTTGCCAGTGGCGATTTAGATGAATGGGAAATTGCCAGACTCAAAGCTGCTGATGCCCAAATTGATGGCTATGGGCTGGGAACTCGATTAGTTACGGGTACGCCTGTCAATGGCGTTTATAAACTCGTGGAAATCGATGGTATCCCGGTGATGAAAAAGTCTAGTGGTAAGGTGACTTATCCCGGACGCAAGCAAATTTTTCGCTCGTTTGAGGGAGGTAAGGTAAAGGCTGATAAGTTGGCGTTAGTAGATGAAAGCAATGTCTTGGGATCACCTTTGTTGCAGTTGGTAGTCAAGAATGGTGAACGGTTACATCGGCGGGAAAGTTTACAGGAGATTCGCCAACGCACTGCGGCTACTGTGGCTAGTTTACCCCCAGAAATTCGGCGTTTGGATGATCCTGTGGGGGTGGAGGTGGAGATTTCTGCCCAGTTGCAGGATTTGATTTTGAAGACGGAGAAATTAACCGCAGAGGCGCAGAGAACACAGAGGTAAATTATGAGAATTGCTTTGTTTGGTACTAGTGCTGATCCTCCGACTGCTGGACATCAAAAGATTCTGAGGTGGTTATCTGAGCGTTATGATTGGGTAGCAGTTTGGGCGGCTGATAATCCTTTTAAGTCTCATCAAACACCTTTGTCACATCGGGCTACAATGCTGCGATTGTTAATTACGGATATTGATACGCCACGGCACAATGTTGCTTTGGAACAGGATTTGAGTAGCTTCAGAACTCTGGAAACTTTGGAAAAAGCTAAGTTTCGCTGGGGTGACGATGCTGAGTTTATTTTGGTGATTGGTTCTGATTTATTGCATCAGTTACCGCGCTGGTATCACATTGAAGATTTGTTACAGCAAGTGCAATTGCTAATTGTTCCCCGCCCAGGATATGCCATAGATGAGTATAGCTTGGAAGCAGTGCAAAATCTGGGCGGTCAAATTGCGATCGCTAGCTTAACTGGTATAGATGTCTCTTCCACAGCCTACCGTGAACATGGAGATACTCAAGCCCTCACTCCCCCTATTGTCGCTTATATTCATCAAGAGCATTTGTACAAATGCCAGGACGCAACCACAAAAAGTTACCAATTCAATTAAATCAACAACCTTTGGCTGATTTTAAGGTTGGTGTTGATAATGTCATTTTTTCTGTAGATACTGCCCAAAATCGGCTGTTAGTTCTGTTAATCATGCGACAGCAGGAACCATTTTTAAATTCGTGGAGTCTTCCCGGTACTTTAGTTCGTCAAGGAGAATCTTTAGAAGATGCTGCCTATCGCATTATGTCGGAGAAAATTAGAGTCAATAATCTCTACTTAGAACAGTTATACACCTTTGGCGGTCCCCATCGTGACCCCAGAGAAGCTACTGGTAGTTATGGTGTTCGTTATCTATCTGTGAGTTATTTTGCCCTGGTAAGATTTGAAGAAGCAGAATTAATTGCTGATAAGGTCTCTGGGATTGCTTGGTATCCAGTTAAAGATGTACCGGAATTAGCTTTTGATCATAATGAAGTTTTGGCTTATGGACACAGACGTTTACGAAATAAGTTAGAGTATAGCCCGGTGGCTTTTGATGTTTTGCCAGCTAGCTTTACTTTGAATGATTTGTATCAGTTATACACCACAGTTTTAGGTGATAATTTTGCCGATTATTCTAACTTTCGGGCGCGGTTACTAAAGTTGGGTTTTTTGTCAGATACGGG
>PWQB01000631.1 GCA_003556955.1 Nostocaceae cyanobacterium CSSed10_463m | reverse complement strand
TTTGGTAGCTACAGCATTTATCTCGCTAGAATTATAGCGTTTCCTCATGAAATCAGGTAATTAGAGTCACCTACTCCCTTGCGGGGTCGGTTTCAATTACCAAATCAACTGAGAAACGCTATATCTACCTCTTAAACTTGGCTTTGCAATTACCCAATTTAGCCTTGTGGTGGAGCCACAACGGCGTTAACAATCACATCATTAACACCGTTAATTTCTTGGGCTAATGGTTCAATCTTAGATAACTGGTTTTCATCACTGACAGTTCCTGACACAGTAACTATACCTTCCTCTGTCGCCTGAACTGTTAAGAACCCATCGGGGATATTAGCCTCCAACTTAGAACGAACTTCACTGGCTAAGTCTTCTGGTGTTCTATCACTAGGATCATCACTTAAAGCAGCAGTTCTTTCTTCACGAGCGCGAATATCAGCATCTAGTTGATCTCTACGAACTTGGCTTTGAGAATCTTCCAAAGATTCTTGTCTTTGTTGTGCGGTTGGTACTTCTCCAACTTCACCAGGAGCGGGCGCTGCGGGATCTGTTCTCGCCACATCATCACCACAAGCAGCAGCACCAAATAATAAGGCGAAACCAATTAATAAAGGAGTTAAATTTTTCATTTTTGTAAGTATTCCTCACAAATTCAAAGTTGGAAATATCGACATTTTTAGGAGTAGCGAGCAGCAAGTTTTTGATGCTCATCCTACTCCTGATACAATCAAGGTGTGTAAATGATCAGCAAATTGGATTAAACTGTTTCATCACGACGATCAATAATGACTACTGTAGGATCATCGCTGGTTGTTGAGTAATTGGTACGAACTGTATCTGCAACTGGTGTAGTCTCACGTCTGATAGAATCATGCTCTGGGAGATGTTCTACTTGCCCATTCGGGTAGTCATAAACACCAAATTCTTCGATACCATAGCGATTAAAAATTGCTTCAGCTCTAGCAATTTCAGCGTCTGTACCTTCTACGATCACTAAATAATGTCCTCGTTCAACTCGCTGATGATAAACTCTGGCTCGTTCTTCGGGTATTCCTAAACCAACTAAGGCCCCAATTAAACCGCCAGCTACTGCACCAATACCAGCACCAGCCAGAGTTGTAGCCAAAGTTGTTGCTGTCGCACCGGCTAACATAATTGGCCCTATTCCGGGAATTGCTAAAGTCCCCAAACCAACTAATAAGCCAGTGATACCACCCAACGCACCGCCAGAAAGCGCCCCAGTAGCTGCACCTTCATCGGCTTTATTACCTACCTGTTCTCTGGTTTGAGTCCCAGCAATATCACCTCTTTGCTCTGCATCTTTGGCGATAACAGAAACTCTATCCATTGAAAAGCCAGAATTTTTCAATTCATGCAGCGCTTGTTCAATGTCTCTACGATTAGAAAAAGTACCAACCGCTCTTCTACGCACGGTAGCAACCATGTTAAATTCTCCTATTTCAATTTCCTGTAAATTTGCGCTTTAATTTACCCGCAGTCACTAGCACTGCTAAGGCAAGCTAAGTAAATTATGTAAAGTGCATTTCTATAGCAGTAAAATGTTTTCAACACTTCTATTTATACATTTTCGTCAAGCTTTTCCATCACTCCCTTGACATAATTGCCGTCTCTGTCCATAGACATAAGTAGCTCTATATAAATCATGAGAGTTTTAACTAATATTTTAATTCCAAAATAAATAGATATAAATTATATCTAATTGCTAATTACCTAGAGGATGAGATCCCCGACTTATCGAATATAGCACTACCCATACACGTTAGGACATTGTTGATTGCTGAAAACCTTGATGTACGGGCGGGTTTACTAAGGATTTCGACGAACCACAGACTGACTCTTGAACCCGCCCCTACCCACTCAGCACTTTGCTATAAGTCGGGGAGCTTGCAGATGCACAGATAAATCTATGACTTATGGAGCAGGAATTTATGACTTAAGAAAGTGTGGTTTTAAATAACTGGCAATTTAAACTTTTTAGTAAGCCTTTTAGGAAGAAATGGCTATTACATTGATCGCTATTAGGAAAATATTATTATGTTTCAAGGTGTGGAAACCATTTTGAAGGGTGTTTGGCTATCTATGGAAATAGCACCCGGTGATGGAATGTCAGAAATTTTAACCCCAGAACAAGTTTCATTAATGTTTTCTGGCCCTAAGTTAATAGTTGCGCTATTAGCCGGGACTTTAATGGCTTTGGCTTTTCAATTTTTATTGACTAATTTTTCTTTGGCTGTAGGAATTTTATCTTTAGGAACTGATGCTTATCCTCGCTCTGAGTCTAGTACCTGGGGTGGTACGATTCGCAAAGTTGAAACTAAAATAGGATTTTGGGCATTAATAACTGCAAGTATTGCCTTATTTATTGCTTGTTTTCTCGCAGTAAAATTGAGCTTAATTGAAAGTATGCTCTTAGGCGCAATTATGGGTGTGGTTATCTGGTCTACCTATTTTACAATAGTGGTTTGGCTGGGTTCATCAACCTTGAGTTCCTTAGTTGGTTCTTTTATTAATACTACCAATGCAGGATTACAGGCTATATTGGGAACTGCATCTGCAACAATTGGCGCGAATGTGGCGAAAAACCAAGCGGTTTCCACTGCGGAAGAAATTACAAATGCAGTCCGGCGGGAATTAACTTCGGGTTTAGATGCTGAAGGTATCCAGAATACTCTACAAAATTCTTTAAAATCTCTGCAATTACCGCAACTTAATTTAGCCGATGTTCGCCAACAATTTGATAAAATTCTCGGTGATGTAGATTTAGAATCTATTGGTGATGCTGATTTGCTGAAAAATATCAACCGCCAAACATTTATTGATTTAATTAGCAGTCAGGTAAATTTATCCAAACAACAAATTAATCAAATTGCTGACCAACTCGAAGATGCTTGGAAACAAGTTATTACTCGGCAAAATCCCACTGAGCAAGTAATTAATTTACTCAAGTCTGCGACACCTGAAGAGTTGAAGTCTGAGAATTTAGGTGAACGGCTACAGGAATTAGTGGGAGTGAGAGAAAATGGAAATGGTCGTAATACTTTAATTAAACAAGGGATGCAATATGGCTTGGGTGCTGCGGGTACAGCAGTATTAAATCGAGTAGATTTTTCTGATATTGATATCGAAAAAATTACAACTCAAGTCCAAAAGCTGAGGGACAAAGTTCAAGATATAGATGTTGAGGAAATTACACATCAGTTAGAAGATATCAGAGATAAAACTACTGCACAAATAGCTGGAAGATTACCACAGACACCCTACAATACTATCAAGGCGGATGTGGAAGATTATATTCTCAATTCTTTACCTTGGCATTTGAACCGCACTACAATTAAAGATGAATTTCAAGAAGTTATCTATGATCCACAAGCAGATCCCACAACGACGCGCCGGGAATTAACGGAAATTAATCCAGAAGATTTTAGAACTTGGTTGAAACAGCGAGGCGATATCAGCGAAGCTAGAGTAACGGAAATTACTCACCAGATGGAAAGCGTTCGTGAAGAAGTTTTAGAAATTGTTCAACAGGCGGAAGTACGCGAAAAAGGTGAAGAATTGCGTTTGCGTGTGGAAAATTATCTGCGTTCTACAAGTAAAGATGAACTGAATGCAGATGCTATTGAACGAGATTTCACCAGTTTATTACAGGATTTTACAGATTTAGAGATTAGTTTACAAGCCTTTGAGCATGATACTTTTGTGCGGTTACTGTTACATCGTCAAGATTTGAGTGAGGAAGAAGCTAATAATATTGTTAATCAACTGGAAAGTATCTGTACTCAAGTTTTGCATCAAGAACGAGAACGCCAAGCACAAGCAACAGCAAAAGCTAATGAATTATGGCAAAGAATTGAAGAATATCTGCGGAATACTCACAAAGACGAGTTGAATCCTGAAGGGATTAAACGTGAATTTGGTACTCTCCTAGAACAGCCAGAAGTCGGAATTTATTTAATCCGCGATCGCCTATCTCATTTTAACCGCGATACGGTGGTACAATTGCTCAGTCAACGCCAAGATTTGAGCGAAGAAGAGGTAAACCACATCTTTGATCAAATCCAATCAGTGCGCGATCGCATTTTACAATTCCCTGAAACAACAGTAAATAAATTGGCTGAATATCTCCGCAATACGAACTTGGAAGAACTCAATCCAGAAAGTATCAGGGGAGATTTAGAAACATTATTAGCTGATCCGCGAGAGGGTGCTTTAGCATTCCGCCATCGCCTATCCCAAATTGACCGTGATACATTGGTTAAACTGATCAGTCAAAGCCAAGATTTGAGCGAAGAGCAAGTTAATCGAAGAATTGATCAGGTACAAAAGGCGATTAATAGTATTCTCAAAGCACCAAGACGCTATGCTAGTCGTGCTGCTCAAAGGGTGACAGATTTTGAAGCTCATTTAGAAAACTATTTGCGTCATACTGATAAAGAAGAACTCAACCCCGAAAGCATCAAACGTGATCTGCAATTGTTGCTGCGAGATCCGCAAGTGGGAATGGGGAATTTAGGGGAACGGGTGGCGAAATTTGACCGTTCTACAATTGTGGCTTTACTATCTGAAAGGGAAGATATTTCAGAAGAGGAAGCTAACCGGATTGTTGATCAAATTGAATCGGTGCGTGATGCAGTTGTCAGTCAAATCCAGCAGGTTCAGGAACGGGTGCAATCGGTAATTGATGGCGTTTTTGGTAGAATCCGCGATTACCTCAACTCCTTGGAGCGTCCAGAACTGAATTATGAAGGGATTCAGCAAGACTTTGGCAAGTTATTTGATGACCCCCAAGCGGGATTTGAAGCTTTGCGCGATCGCCTGAGTCAATTTGATCGTGATACCCTAGTTGCTATCCTCAGTTCTCGTGAAGATATTACCGAAGAGGATGCGAACCGAATTATCAATCAAATCGAAGCGGCGCGGGATAGTGTATTGCAAAGAGGGGAACGCATCCAGCAAGAAGTCCAAAAACGCCTAGACGCAGTTCAAGAACAAGCCAAAATCCAGGCTGAGGAAACTAAAAGAATTGTGGCGAATGCAGCTTGGTGGCTATTTGGGACAGCTGTAACTTCTTTATTTGCGAGTGCGATCGCTGGAGCTTTAGCAACTCAACTGCGGTATATAATATACATCCCCCCAATGTAGAGAGCGATGAGAGTCAGTCCATCCCAAGTGACATACATTCGGGAGCGACTGACAGCATGATATATTAGACCTGCGATCGCCACTGAAGTCATAATCATCGCAATAATCGCAGTCAACAGATGCACATCACTAATTTCCAACCACAAATTCCCTTTGAGGTAAACCACATCGTAAATTCCCAGAATCGCTAAATTCCAGAGATTAGAGCCAAAAAGATTCGATACAGCCATTTCCACAGCATTCATGCGAATAGCTTCCACCGATACCACCACTTCCGGTAATGATGTCGCCCCAGCTAGCAGCAGCGCCCCGATAAAGCTTTGTCCTAGTCCCGTAACTGCGGAAACCTGGTCGCCTAAATACGCCAACCACACACCCAGAAGGACAGTAGCTATAGCCAGTAAGGTAAAATTCAGATAAGCTTGTCCCCGCTTAATGTGCTGGTATTGCAAAGCTTCCGGTTCTGCTTCTAAAATAGCTGCGGCGCGTCGTCGAATTTCAAACTGCGTCATCATTTTGGCGCTGACGATATACAGCAAAATTAATAACAAGCTAGGAACACCAACCCATCCCAGAGTTAAGTAAATTCCCTTCTGAGTTAATAGCATTCCCGCCGCAGTTACGCCCAACATTGCACAACCCAGACTAGCCGACAATCCCAACCCTACAGATGCGCGTTTGAGTAATGGTTCGCGTCCACTGAAAATATCCAGGAGTCCCAGAATCATCAAATTGAAAAGACAACTACCTAAAATTGCGCCTGCGGCTAAATCTGGGGCGTTTAATACAGTAACTGCACTAACTCCTGTCGCCAATTCTGGTAAAGATGTCACACCAGATAATAGTAGCCCACCAACCCAGGTACGCCCCAGCCCAGTTTTCTCTGCGACAACATCAGCACTGTGAGAAAGCCGCATTCCAACAGCAATTACGGCGAGGAAACATACTATAACTTGAATAAAAAGCAACATAGGAAGTGGGGAATAGGGAATGGGGATGCTGGTAAGGGCGGGTTTAGTAATATTGTCGTTCATTGTTCAATGATATTTGTGAACCCGCCCCTACAGGGTAATGGGAATTAAACCCATCACTGATATAATTTAGCCCGAATATACCTTTCTTTCTTTCTTTCTTTCTTTCTTTCTTTCTTTCTTCCTTTGTGTACTTTGCGTCCTTTGCGGTATGCGCTGCGCGCACGCTACGCGAACGTTCCTCCTAAAATTCAACCCAACCAAAGACCAAGCGCTAACAAACCTTTAAAGTTTTTAGACTGGTATCTGCACAACCAGTTATGAATCCACCCATTGATTGAATTTGTTGTAAATATTCTAAAGCCCCTTGAGTAATCAATTCTCCAGGCATTAAAATAGGGATTCCGGGAGGATAAGGACAGACGATTTCCGTACAGATGCGATCGCTTGTTTCTGACAAAGGTAAAGTTTCACTAACCGCAAAAAAAGCTTCACGGGGAGAAATACATCCTAAATTATCACATAGAACTAACCCCGTCTGACTTGGGGGAATACAAATTGGGTGCATCTGCGCCAGAGAACTAAAACCTTGTACTAATTGCTCAATATCAGATAAAGTGTTGCCCAAACTAATAATAAAAGTCAGATGTTGCAATGATGCAAACTCAGCTGTTACACCCAGCTTTTCGTCTAAAATTTCTTCGGCTGCAAATCCGGTTAAACCTAAGCCAGAAACAGTCACAGTTAACCGTGTTGGGTCTAAATTTTGCATTTGCAAAACCGATAATCCCGGAATTTCGCTAATTCTCCTTCTGGCTATATCTGCAAGTTCTAAAGTGCGAGACATCAGCCCTTTGCCATATAATGCCATTTGTTGACGTGCTGCATCTAAAGAAGCTAAAAGTATATAACTAGGACTGGTAGACTGCACAAGTTGTAAAGCTTTATTTACACGCTCAATGTCTATCCTATCCCCTTGGACGTGTAACATTGATGCCTGAGTCATTGCACCCAGTACCTTATGAGTAGACTGTACTGTTAAATCTGCACCTGCGGCTAATGCTGAGGGAGGTAAATCAGGATGAAAAGCAAAGTGTGCGCCGTGTGCCTCATCTACCAGTAAGGGGATATGATATTGGTGAGTAATTTGGGCGATCGCCTCTAAGTTGCCACAAACACCGTAATATGTAGGATATACTACCAGCACTGCCTTAGTATCAGGATGCTTTTCCAGTGCCGTTTGCACAGCTTGCGGTGTGATACTGTGAGCAATATCTAAAACTGAGTCATATTCAGGATTAACAAAAATCGGGATAGCACCAGAGAGAATTAAGCCAGAAATGACAGATGAATGCACATTGCGGGGCATAATAATTTTATCCCCAGTACCACAGGTAGCCAGAATAGCCGCTTCAATTCCACAGGTAGAACCATTCACCAGAAACCAAGTTTTTCTCGCCCCAAAAGCCTCTGCGGCTAAATCTTGCGCTGCTAGAATCACACCTTGGGGAGCAAACAAATTATCTAAATCTGCCAATTCCGTTAAATCAGCCCGAAACACTTTTGTCCCCAGTAAATCAGCCAAGGGTTGAGAAATACCCACACCGCGCTTATGTCCTGGCGTATAAAAAGGCGCGTGAGCATGGGCTGTACAAGCTTTTAAGGCATCTAATAAG